>JAETTS010000317.1 GCA_021769025.1 Enterocloster bolteae | reverse complement strand
ATGCCTATCGATGATTCCGATTCTTCCATCATACTTCCCGTGCCGCAAAATCCCATAATGAAGAAAACTTTTTTTTGTCTTTACATCCTCATCATACGGACAGTCCTGACACAAACAATCCTGGTCATACATCCGCGCGAAGTTGGCCCGTTCCTCCGGAGAGACCCTCCGCTCTTCTTCCAGAAAATTCCTGGCTGTTTCAGAGAAGCTTCCATGGGTATACAAAAGACTTTTCCTGTCCGCCTGAACCTCTGCGATATACACTGCTTCCGCATCAAACGCCTGACGGTAGGTATCCAGCAGGCGCTGAATATCCTTGTTATCGATATAATCCTTGCTTTGAATCGCCAGATAATACTCAGAAAGCGCCTCCTCGGTTCTGGTGAGAACAGTCATGACTTTCATTAACTCCTTTCATCCTGGGTACTGTCCGGATATACAAAGAGGCCAGTATCAGGTTTTCTTCATTTTCTTTGCCGTCACCACAAAACGGCCGTTTTTTGTATGATAACTGCAGGTAGAAAGGGTGATAAGCTCATCCCCAAACTGAACGTCCACACTGGTATCCATCACATTCCTGGCCTGTATGTATTCCATATACTCATCGAAGGATTCCTTCTCAGATAAATCATGGAACGTCTCATATGCATCCCCCTGGCTGCCTTCTTCCAGGTCACAGTAAAAAGCTGCCACAGCCTGATAGGCCCCCTCTTCATAAACTGTGTCAAAGTGAATCACCGGATGGGCATCTGCAAAGGATTGCTCTCCATAGGAAAGCAGGCTGGCAAACATGGAACCATCCCTCATATGATGTCCGTAGATGATCCGATTTAAGCCTTGTTCCCCGTATCCTTCTCCCATAAACAGGCATCCCCCAAAAGCAGGATCTCCATAGAAGTTCCGGTGCAGATAAAACTCCGGCTCTCCTGGCCGGTACATGACCGGATAGTCAATCCCTGTCCCCTCAATCCAGAGCCATCCCACCAGATCCGGATTCTGATTATAAAGCTTGGCATACTGCAAAAGGGGCTGCCTGGGAACTTCCTCCAAGCCTTCTGCTTTGGCATCCTTCTGTGCGCTTAAGGCAGGGGAAGGGGCTGCCAGCCTGGCCTTTTTCACCTGTTCTGCCAACTGGCCGTATAGGAGCCGCTCCCTGATATATGGATATGCTTCTCTCACACCAAACATAACAGAGCCAGTAAAAACTGTCAGGCATACACCCAACAAACATTTCCTAAAAATGATCTCAGATCTTTTCAATCAGTAACGAAACCCCATTCCTCTCTGAAATACGATTACCGTGTTTCAAACCGTTTAACAATGCAATACAACATCTCCACAACCTTTTCCATAGACGGAATCGGAATAAATTCATACCTTCCATGGTAATTATGCCCTCCTGTACACAGATTGGGACAGGGCAACCCCATAAAAGAAAGTCTTGCGCCATCTGTCCCGCCGCGGATCGGCTCAATAGACGGTTCCACGCCGGCATCTCTCATCGCATCCTTGGCAATCTCAATCAGGTAATAATGAGGTTCAATTTTCTCCTTCATATTGAAATAACTGTCTTTAAGCTCCAGTTCAAAGCTTCCAGCCCCATACTTCTTGTTCAGATAATCCGCCACATTCTGGATAAAATCTTTCTTCTCGTTGAATTTTTCCATATCATGATCACGGATAATATAATTCATACGGGCGTTTTCCACATCCCCCCACAGATTGTTGAGATGGAAAAATCCCTCATACCCTTCTGTATATGCAGGATTCTCAAAAACCGGAAGCATCTGATGAAACTCCATAGCCATCAAAACCGCATTCTTCATCCTTCCCTTGGCGGATCCGGTGTGAATGCTGAAGCCATGAACCGAAACGACTGCGGAAGCAGCATTGAAATTCTCATACTCCAACTCGCCTAGACATCCTCCATCCACCGTGTAAGCCACATCTGCCCCGAAATCCTCCACATGAAACAGATTGGTGCCTTTTCCCACCTCTTCATCTGGAGTGAACCCAATCTTTATGGTGCCATGGGGAATCTCCGGGTGCCCCAGAAGGTATTCGCACAGCGCCATAATCTCGGCTACCCCAGCCTTGTCATCCGCCCCCAGAAGGGTATTGCCGTCTGTCGTGATCAAATCCTGTCCCTTGTAACGCAAAAGCTCCGGGTAATCCGAAACCTTCATGGTAAGGCCAGTGTCAGGATTCATCAGAATGTCTCCCCCGTCATAATTCCGGATGATCACAGGCTTTACCCCGCTGCTGGAGCATGCCGGCGAAGTATCCATATGGGCGATGAAGCCCAATACTGGAATGGGTTTGGAGGTGGTTGCCGGGATCTCGGCGAAGACATAGGCATGGTCATCCACCTTGACATCCTTTGCCCCCATGTCCTTAAGTTCCAAAGCCAGGAGATTTGCCAGGTCAAACTGCTTCCTGGTGCTGGGAATTGCCTCCACATCTGGCTGGGACTGGGTGTCTATGGTTACATATCTTAAAAAACGTTCTGTTACGGATGATGCTATCATTTGGTTTTCTCCTCCATCTATATTCCATAGAATTCCATATTAATTCCTCATTGCTACCGATTGGCCAGTTCCTGTGTGATCTCCTCCCAGCCGATTCCCTTCTGGGTCATCAGCACCATCATGTGGTACAAAAAATCCGAGATTTCATAGGTAATCTCTTCTGAATCTGGGTTTTTGGCTGCAATAATGATCTCCGTTGCCTCTTCCCCCAGCTTTTTCAGAATCTTATCAAGCCCTTTGTCAAAGAGATAATTGGTATAAGACCCTTCTTTAGGATGTTCCTTCCGGTCTTTGATGACGGCAAACACCTCCTCAAACACCTTTAACGGGTTGCTTTCCCTGTACTCCTTCTGGGCCAGTGTCTGGAAGAAACAGGAAGGAGCCCCGGTATGGCAGGCCGCTCCCAGCGGATGAACCTTAGCCAGAATTGTATCGTTGTCACAGTCCAGGGACAGGGATTTTACATACTGAAAATGACCGGAGGTTTCTCCTTTCACCCACAACTTCTGACGGCTCCGGCTAAAATAGGTCATCTTCCCTGTCTCAAGGGTGTGACGGAAAGCTTCCTCATTCATGTAGGCCAGCATTAACACCTGATCCGTCTTATAATCCTGGACAATCACGGGAATCAGACCGTCACCATTTAACTTAAAATCACTCCATGCCACACTGCTCTCAAGATGATCCACGGAAATTCCCTGGCTTTTCAATTCCTGTTTCCATGTCATGCAGGTCTGTGTGGAGGGCTTATGGATGTTGGCACCCTCAATCAGTACGCCGGCTGCCTGGGAAAGCCTAAGGCACTGAGCCATGTCCCCAACCTTATCCCGGCACACAATCAAAAAGGGTACATCCAGGGAAGAAACATGAAAAAGCAGTTCTTCCTCCCACCATGGAATATCCAAAACCATGACGGAAGCTCCCAGCTGGACAAATTCCTCTACCCGGCTGATATAGGAAAGTTCTGGAAGATAGGCATAGATCTTCTCACTCCCAAACCGGCTGGAAGCCTCCTTTATGAGATCCACATTCTCCTCATCCGACACATCTAAGAAAACCGCCTTGGCCCCGGCATACAGATATTTCTTCACATCCTCCAGCCGTCGTACTCTTCCTCCGGTGAGAATGGGAATATCTACGGCTCTGGCCGCTTCCTTAATCAGGTGGATGGTCCGCTCATGGTCTGCATCGTCTTCTGACAGATCCCGGATCATCAATTCATCCGCCCCATTATCGCAATGAAAACGGCTTAGGGCAACGAGATCGCCGCCGTTTGCCTCCTGTCCTTTTCCACATCCCAGACTGGGAATCAATTGTCTCTTCATCATGCCTTATCCCCT
>JAETTS010000316.1 GCA_021769025.1 Enterocloster bolteae | reverse complement strand
CAGCATCAGCGCAACAATGAGAATCAGGGCTACAAGGAAGGATGGAGCCGTGGATGCCAGGATACTTAAAAAAGTCTCTCTCTGTAAGTCGAACAGGAGAAGGAGGCCTGGAGTTTCCAGGCTGTGAAGAAACAGGCTGTGTGTTTTATATTGGGATTTTACTACAGCTTTTTTGTTGTCTTTCATCTGGGCAATCATGTGGTTGAAGTCATCGGTGGTTTGGATCTGCTGGGAAATGGTGTTATTCATATCGGATATCAAGGTGCCGTCGCTGCGGATCAGATGGTAGCGAAGCTGTTGGTCGTTTAGCCCGGTGTTTACCAGCATAGACTGGAGCATATCGGAGTCCAGAAAGAGGATCACATAGGCTGAAGGCGCGGTATCACTGTCAGAGGCGATCTGAGTAAGGCCACGGCGGTTCTCTACTGGAATGACCAGGGGAATGACCTGGTTGGCAGGCTTGCTGGGCTCACCACGCTCAGAGCACCAGGTGATACCATGGATGCGGGAGAGTTCGCTGTCTGGGAAGACAGAAGACAGAGGTTGGCGCAAAGGGGAACTGAATGGGGCATAGGCGTAGTGTGGGGCAGAGCCGGATACAATCAGCGCGGAGGAGATCAGGTAGTGGCTGTGGGTCAAGTCGCTGGTTACAGTCTGCAGGTTCTGCCTGTGCATATGGACATTGGCCGGATCGTCGGCAATGGATTGGACTTCTGCCTGAAAGTCAACATCGCTGCAGATACGGATGAAGTGCTGAAGGATATCATAGTAGCTTTGGTTTAGGCTGCTGGCAGCCCGCTCTACGGATGCCTCCACGGATTGCTCGTTCCGCCGGCTTACCATGAAGTGATAGGAGACAAAAACGAAGGCCAGCAGAGTGATGCAGAGAAGGACAGTGATGGACAGAATCAGGGCGTTCAGTTTAATCAGAAGAGGGCTGTTGTGGTAAATGTTCCTTATTTTTTTTATTGGGTTCATAAAGGTCCTTTCCGTGGCGGTACCGGTTCTGAAAATCGGATGGTGTTACTCCGTGGATTTTTTTAAATGCTCTTGAGAAGGATCGGTAATCCCGGTATCCCAGATTGTATGCAAGCTCATAGATGGACAGATCTGGGTTGACCAGACTGCGCCTCGCGTATTCCATTTTTTCCTGGATCAGGTAATCTCTTAAGTAGACATTGGTTTTGTTTTTGAAGTAGATGGCAAAGTAGGAAGCGCTTAGGTGGATCTGGTCTGCGATGTCCTTTATCTTGATACGGTCTGCGATGTGCTCCCGGATATAGGAGAGGGCATCGAGAATCAGCTCGTCATTTGACTGGATTTCCATGGCGGCTTCGTTTATGTTGCTGGCATAGCCGTACACGGCATCGATGTATTCAGACAGATGGGTGAAGGCATCGATCATAAAGCCGGATATTTCCTGAAGGGTTTTGCACCGGTACAGGGCCTGAGGGTCTGTAATTTCAGAGATTTCCTCGTGGGAGTACTGGCTGAATTCTTTTTCTATATGGTAGAGAAGAGCGTAGCAAGTACTGTAAATATAGCTTGGCGGCGGCATTTTCACATACAGGAGTTCTTGTATAAAGGCAAGGCAGAACTGACGGATGTGGTCTGGCTCCCGTTTGATGATATGCTGAACCAGAGGCAGGACATCAAAATCAGAAAGATTTTTGGCCGGCGGTACGGTACAGATATCGGATGGGTGGAAGATCTGCCGGTGTTCGTTGTACAGGCGGTAGGTAAGGGCAGTGAGGGCGCGGCTGAAGGAGTACTGGCACTGCATCAAAGTGGGCACGATATCGCCGGTGCCGATGCAGGGAAGCATTTTTTTGGCGGTCTGTTCCTGAAGAATAGAAAGGACTCGTTCTGCAGCTTGTAAGGGCAGGTCTTGGGTCTGGTTGAAGATTCCCGTGATATAATTTTTGTAGGAGAAAAATACGTATGCAGTGGCCAGGGAAGCATTGTTTAAGCATACAGCAATGGAATCAGGATCTGGGGGGGTATCGTTTTCCGGGTAGGAGAGCACCATGACAAAACTCTCGGTATCACTGATTCCCAGAGGCGAATTGTCAAGGAGAGAGTGAAGGAGGGTCTGATCCGGAAATTTGCCGTCAAGAATTCCCCGGAGACAGTTTAGATCCATCTGCTGCTTGTAGAACAGATTCATACGGTTTCCGGATATTTTTGCCCGATCGCTTAGGATCCGGTAGATTTCGTCTGTAAGCTCGGAAATATTTAAAGGCTTTAGCAGAAACGCCCGGGCACCATAGTGGATGGCACGCTGTGCATACTGGAATTCATCATAGCCGCTGAGAATGATGAAATCTGTGTTGATGCCTGCGTCTCTGACTCTGGAGATGGCATCCAGGCCGTCCAACTCGGGCATGCAGATGTCCATAATAGCCAGATCAGGTATGTGGCGGATGATCAGATCTAAGGCTTCTTTTCCGTTGACAGCGGATGCCACAATCTGCACATTCAGATTTTCCCAGTCTACCGCGGCCTGAAGCTCCGAGATGATGGCTGCTTCGTCGTCGCAAAGAATGACAGTAAATTTCTGGGCCATGAAAGATTTCCTCCTATGTATTGTCCGGTGTGTTGAATTTGATGGCTTCATAATAATGGAATTTATTGGTTTTGACAAGGGGCCGGGGAGGGCGCAAAAAGAGATTCTAAGATTTTGTTACATGGTTCATAGGAAATGTCCTCCCCAAAAAGAGGGAGAGATGCTAAACTTAAACCCATCAAGGCAAAACACAATAAACAGGAGGGGAACTCATGAAAAAAATGAAACGATTGACATGTGCGGCGATGGCAGTGGTTATGGCTATGTCATTGTCTGCCTGCTCTGGTGGTTCTGGAAGCGGATCCACTGCAACTGGTGCAGCCGGCGGTTCCGGAGATGCAGGGGCAAAGCAGGAGACAGAGGCCAAGAAGGACGGGGAAACAAAGCAGGAGGCTGCGCCGTCAGGAGACAAGACTGTGGTAGAGGTCTGGACTGGTGACCGGCACGATATGGAGTATGTTCAGAGCATGGTGGATAAATACAATGCAGAGAACACAGACAATATTGAGATCAAGCTGACCATTATCACAGAGGATTATGCCAACATGCTGGCTCTGGCGTACAGCGGCGGAACGGCACCGGATATTGTAGGCAACAGCAATGATGTGACTCTGAACCTGTTTGCAGACACAGGGATTCTTTCTCCTCTGAATGATTTTATTGCACAGGATGAAGAATATCAGAAGGTCAACGAGCCTTATGAGCATATGTTTGAGGGACTTAATGCAAAGGACGGCAATATTTACTGGGTTTACACTGCCATGCGTTCCGGCGTACGTGTGGAATACAACAAGAATCTTCTGGAACAAAACGGTTATACGGAGATTCCGAAAACTTTAGACGAGTATATTGCAATGGCCCAGAAGATTACGGAAAGCGGCGGCGGTCAGTATTACGGCATCGGCTTTACATCATCTTCTCCATTTGAGAGACTGCTTGAGATGTCTGCCCAGATGTCAGGCGTGTTCTATTATGACTATGTAAACGGAAAATATGATTTCAGCGGATACAAGCCTTTCCTGGAAAAGGGACAGGAGTTAGTGAAGACGGCTTATCCAGATCAGCAGGGTGTGGACAACATGAGAGCCCTGTTTGCCCAGGGTTCCTTCGCTCTGTGGAGCAATGCTTCTCAGGAGGCAGGCGTATTTACAGATCAGATTCCGGTGACGGATTTTGAGTGGGGCGTAGGAGAGGTGCCGACTCTGGACGGCGAGATAAAGGGTGCTTTGCTTACGACTCCTTCAAAGGGCTACAGCATTGTTTCCAGCTCTGAGCATAAGGATGAGGCATGGAAGGTTATCTCTTATTTCCA
>JAETTS010000315.1 GCA_021769025.1 Enterocloster bolteae | reverse complement strand
CTTTCCCCTTGCATTTGATGCTTTGTTTTGACTCATGGAAATTCTTTCCCATCCTTCATTTCAAATTGTAACACTTCTGCCTCATAGTCTCTTTATTACTGAAAGTAATCATAGCATACACGGATTATATTGTCAAACGGGCGACTGGAAATCTGTCTGGAATCTTTGGCCTAAATTTTGGAAACATTCCCGTTTTTCCTGATAGATTCGGACATTCTCTGCAATGGGATACACAGGCTTTTTCTCCCTCTTGCCCATGGCGTTTACTGCTTCATTTACAGTGTAATACCACTTGGCTCCCACAGCTGCCATAAGCGCTGCCCCGGTGCACGCCTCTTCTTTTGTCCCAGTGGCGCAGACAGGCATCTCAAACACATCCGCCAGAATCTGCCGCCAGGTCTTCCCTCGCCCTCCTCCTCCGGATACGATCAAAGCCTGGTCCGCCGTCTGGATCCCTGTCTCTTTCAAAAACTCCAGGCATACTCTTAAGTTCAGCGCCACCCCTTCCATGACGCTGCGGATCATATGGGCCCTGTGACAGCCCAGGGACAATCCGTAAAACACGCCTCTGGCATCTGGATTCTCATAGGGCATCCGCTCCCCTGCCAGATATGGAAGGAACACAACACCGTCACAGCCAGCCTTTGCTTTGCCCGCTTCTTCATCCAGTCTCTCGTAGCTGTCTTTTGTCTTTAACATGCTGTTTCTCAGCCAGCTTAAGGCATTTCCTCCGTTTAAGGAGCCGCACTGCTGATACCACAGGCCGGGAACCGAGTGGCACAGTGTCTGTGTCCGCATCTGTCTGTCATACACTGGTTTTGACATCACCGCCAAAATCTGGGAAGCTGTACCGATGTTGACAGCCAAAGCCCCGTCTTCGATCACTCCGTTGCCAGTCAGCTGCATGGCCGAATCCGCCCCTCCTGCTGCCAGCAGCGTCCCCTCCCAAAGGCCGGTTTCCACAGCTGCCTCTCTCGTTACCCTTCCGGTGATCTCATATGGCTTTACAACCGGGGGAAAGATCTCTGTCCGTATGGAAAGACGTTTTAGGAGGCGTTCACACCATCTGCGATCCTTCACAGAAAATGCCAGGCTGCCTGCACCGTCTGTCTCATCGGTCTCCATAGTGCCGCCCAGCCGAAACCGGATATAGTCTTTGGGCAGAAGCACACAGGCTGTCTTCTCGTAAACTTCCGGCATGTGCTCCTTCATCCAGAGAAGGGAACAGATCATCATCCCTGGCATCGGTCGGTTCATCAACTGCTCCTCCAGATGCTCCTCCTTCACTGCCCTCAATACCGCTTCCTGCTTCTGTTTGCTCCTCTGGTCCATCCAGATCAGAGCTGGCATCAATGGCTTTCCCTCCCTGTCAAGAGCCACCAGGCCATGCATCTGTCCGGAAAATCCCACAGCTCTCACCTGTCTGGGTGAAATACCTGCACTCTCTATCACATTTCCGATTACTGTCCTGGTCCGTTCCCACCAGATCTGCGGATCCTGTTGGGCATATCCGGCCTGGGGAATCTCCACCTCATATCCTTTCTGGGCTACCGCAGCCGTTCTCCCCATTGGGTTCATCAAGACTGCCTTCACAGACGATGTGCCCAGATCAATCCCCATCACATATTCCATAGGTTCCATCCTTAAAATCCTCTTTGGACTTCACAATCACATCCCAGTCCTGTTTCGGCTTATACGTTTTGGAAATCCCGTCATCCTGGTACCATACATACTCTGCATGGTCTGTGACAAAGCCCAGCCACTCACAGTCTACATGGCTTAAATCGTCTACATTGTCCAGTTGTTCTTTACATCGGGCCACAGGCAGCATATGATTCTCCTTTACGAATATGGCAACCTGGTTCAGCTGAATTTCCACATAATGGTGTCCCTTTTCCATCACCTGATAGTGCCTGTCCTCCAGGGAACTTAACACAACCATCAGCATCCGCTCCGGCACGTACACGTACCGTCCCCTGGCATTTTGGGTATACACCGGGGCGATCATGATGCTGTCTCCTACCATCAGCTGGTCTTCTACCTGAGAAGCATATGGATCCTCCGGATAGTCAAACCCCAACGGCCTGAAATACATCTCATCCTCCAAGGCCGCCTTCATAAACTCACTGTACAGATAAGGCAGCAGGCCGTAACGGATGCGGATCATATTTCGAAAATCCGTTGTGTCGCCAAACTGATACACCTCCTGGCTACTGGTTCCAAGGGCTGCATGGTTTCTCATAAGGGGCGTGAAAATGCCAAACTCCAGCCACCGCATCAGCAGATCTTTGGTCGCATCGCTGGCAAACCCGCCGATATCCGACCCGGTATACAGTATTCCGCACATGTTAAGCCCTGGCATCTGCCGGATGCTTTGAAGCAGCTGGCCCCACCAGGAATTGTTATCGCCAGTCCAGATTCCTCCGTAACGGTGCATTCCGATATAGGATGACCTGGAGAACAGAAGCATCCTCTCCTCTGGCTTGATCTGGTCAAATGCTTCCGCTGCCGCCCTTGTCATATTGTATCCATACAGATTATGTACCCGGTCATGGCGCACAGTCATGCCGTCTAAGTTATGGTAAAAGCTTTCATAATCCTTCTGGCTGTTGGACAGATTCTGCACAATCTCCCTTAGATGGAAGAAGGCAAAATATCCAGATTCTTCCCTTTCATCGAAGCGATTTCATCGATCACAGAATCCAGGTTCCCGGCTGAATAAAAGATGGCCGGCTCATTCATGTCATTCCAGAAGCCATCGATTCCCTGGTCGGTCAGCCACCGGTATTTGCTTCCGAACCACTGTCTTGCCTTGGAATTCAACACATCTGGAAAATGCACGGTTCCCGGCCACACCGCAGCCACAAAATCATTGCCATCCTTGTCTTTGCAGAAATAATTTTGTTCCACGCCTTCTTCATAGACGGGATAGCCTTCCTCAATCTTCACTCCTGCATCGATAATCGGCACCAGGTGAATCCCCTGATCTTTCATCTCCCCCACAAACTGCTTAAACTGGGGAAACCGTTTGGAATCCACCGTAAAATCCTTGTACTTCTCCATATAGTCAATGTCCAAATATACCGCATCCAACGGAATTCCCCGGCTTCGATGGCCCTTTACCACTTCCCTCACCTGATCAGCCGTCTCATAACTCCATCGGCACTGCTGGTAGCCGAAAGCCCACTTAGGAGCAATATAGCTGGGGCCGATCAGCTTCCGGAACTGCTTTACAATGTCCTTTAGGCTGCCGCCCTCAATGGTATAGAGAATACAGTCCTTTGCCGCCTGAATCTCCAGCCGTTCCATAACCGTGTCTCCGATGTCGAAAACCACCTTCCCAGGATCATCTACAAATAACCCCCAGCGGCATCCCTTTTCCCTTTCATCCAACACCATGAAATTGTGGGCTCCGTACAGAGAGTGCTTATTCTCCGTGTGAATCCCGTCATCCGTTGCATTGGAAATATACCGAAATCCCCTCTTGTTGATTCCTCTTACCTGCTCTCCCAGTCCATAGACTACCGCATCCTCATCCATGGGATAAGACAGCCGGATTCCTTCTTCTGTCTCTTCCAGATGAAGCAGAGAAAAAGGCTCCGTCGCCTCAGGAATCTCCATGACAACGGCTTCTGTACAGATGGGCCGGCCAAATACAAACTTTTTAATCATTGTTATCCCTCCTGTCACCTCATAAAATCAAACAAGCTAAGCTGTTTTCCTTCTGCTGTGTTGCTTTTACTCTTTATGGTATCCCAGACTGCCATCTCCCGGGAAATCCCATCCAAAAGAGGGGATACCTGCCCGGACGTGGTCATGATCAGTTCTTCCCTGGCCCGGGTCATTCCCACATACAAAAGCCGCCTTTCCTCCTCGATCTGATCGCA
>JAETTS010000314.1 GCA_021769025.1 Enterocloster bolteae | reverse complement strand
CCTCCTGAGAAGAAACTGTAGGATCTAAGTACACTTTCTGGGATTTACTGATAAGAGGCTTGGCCTTATTGCCCTGGGACACCTTATTCTTAAGCTTCTGGGAAGCAGAAATCTTCTTGGATTTCCCTACATCTATTCCCCGGACCTCCACCTTCTCCACAAGTCCCGTAATATCATAACCCACATCAAACCTGTGAAGCCCGTCCCCCGGTCCCGCCTCTATCAAAATCTCCTTATTATTCTTGGCCCTCCTAAAATATACAGTTCCACCTATGGAAAAAAACTCATAATTAAACTTTTTGGCAGCCTTCACCACAAATTCATAATCGCTTTCACAGACCATCTCAATCGTCTTATCTGTTGCCTTGTCTCCCTGGGATGTACCGCCTCCCAGCTTCTTGTCCGGGGTATCCGTAATGTCCAATTTGGTGATAATCTCATTGGACTGCAGCTTTGTGTATGCCGTATTCTGAAGAATCTCCTTGACCCCGTCCGAAAAATTGGAAGCCTTCAGCTGTTTAGAATAGTTCCCTGCCATCATGATCCCCTTCACATCCATGGCCGTAATTTCCACTCCCGGCATATCCTCTTCATGAAAAGAAAAATTAACCCTGGAGATAAATCCTCTGAAAATTTCACGGAGAGAAATGCCATATCCCAGGTTTATAACCACGCTGGAACCCATAAAAATATACTTTTTTATATCATCAAACCGAAACCCGCTGGCAGTCTTGTCATAACAGCCATAGATCCAGAATGTGGCAATAGCCGCTTCAAAACCGCTGGTCATCTCCACCTCAATGTCAGCAATGCGAAAGCCGCTTTTATTGTCCACAACATTTTTCCCGTTCACCAGAATCTGAGCCACAGGATGGGCAAACTCTTCATACTTCTGTTTCAATTTTCCATATTCAAACGATGCCATAGTACCATCCTTATAGATTAAAATTCAGCAGATTCCCTGCCTTCTGTGCTTTCCCCACAAAACTCTGATTACCAGTCTGAAAAAGTTCCTCATAATATTTCTGCCACACTCCCATATTGTTAGGCGAAACATCCTTATCAGCACAGACCAGAGAAAGGCTTACGCTGGCCCGGATAGGCTCCCCCAGCACATTAAACATGGTATACTGGGAAGAAATCCTGTTTAAAACTCCAGAATAATTCATAGTACCCCAATGAAACGTAATCCGCCTGGTATATTTGGAGCGCAAAGCTGCAATAAAGCCCTCCACCTCTGTCCGCACCGAATTATCCTTCTTTCCCTTACGGGTTAAGACTCCCTTGGCGATTCCTGTACCCACCGCTGTCAGAGACGGATTCAGCTTATCTCCCATAAAAGCATCCTGAGGATCTACCTTATCGAAAATCAACTTTACATTCAGCGAGATCCTTACATCCGCTTTTTCAAAAGAGATTCCGTTGCCTTCTTCTGAAAAGTCAGTTTTTTGAGTCAGGCCGCCGCCGTATCCAGTGAGGGACAATTCACTGGGATTAAATTGTACATGAAACAGTTTTCTGGTAGAACCTGCCGCAAAGCCCAGCAGCCCTTTCGTGGCATTTAGGACATCCAATCCTGCATTCTCTTTCAGGTTACTCACAGAATCCGTCAGTGCCGCGGCTCCGGCAAATGTGTCAGAGACATCCAGAAAATTCACCGAAGACATACTGCCGGCTAATCCGGCTGCCATGCCTCCACCCTGCACCTGCACCGGTGGTTCTACCTTAGGTGTCCGCCCTCTCATATCAATAATCTCTATAATCGCTTTTTCAATATTTCCGCTTATCTGGGAAGCGGCTGTTTCTGCCATGGATTTAAAATCCATATGCCAGCCTCCTTACAAATTCAAATTCAAAAAATTATTGTTGGTTGCCTTGGTAAACATGCTTTTCATACCGCTTTCCAGGCTTTCATCCGCGTCTCCAAATGCTTTGCTGAATGCCTGGTCCCAGTATATCTCATCGTAGTCATAACAAGCTTCATCCCCCTGCCGTATAGACAGCTCCACCACGCCCCGGATGGGATTTCCGTCTTTATTAAACATGGTATACCGGGTGTTAACATTGGTTAGCTCCCCTCTGAAGCACATTCTGGACCAGAAGAAAATCACCTGCCTGGTGGTGTCCTGAATAAGCAGAGACATCAGGCCGTCAATCTGCTTCTGTACCGAATATCCTTTTCCTGCCGCCTTTTTTGCAATGCTACTGATTCCTGAGACCGCATTCCCTACGGTGGGGGCCATATTTTCTAGCATAAATGCATTGCTGGGATTCATATCATCAAAGATCAGCTGAAAACTCATGGTAGTAGATACTGGCTGGTATACCTGGACAATCTGATTACTGCTCTGGCTTCCCAGATTCCCGCCGGAATATTGCACCTGCTGCCCTGCCAGAGTATCCATATAGATGGCATTGGGATTATACTGAACCTCCATAGCCACATAGCCGGAGCCTGCCATGAGACCTCCCGACCCTGTCAGAGAGGCAAAGGTGGACACGCTCTTTTTGGACAGAGATTTCGGCTCCGAGATATCCAAAGCCTCTTCTGCTGCCGCCAATAAATTTTCCTGAAGGCTCCTGGCATCATCCACTGCTTGTTCCAGAGTATCATTTGCCGTCACCTGCCGGACACATAAAATAGCCTTAGGTATATTACCGGTTAAGCTGCTTAGTGCATTCTGAACGGATGCTTTCAATTTATTTTATTCCCTCCTCAAAAGCCCCTGCGTTTTTTTTCGTTTTGGAGGCGTTTCTCCAGTTTTGTATAGATCTGGTCAGATATGGTGCCTATCTGTCTCTGGACACCTTTTTGAATTAACTCCGTAAGATCCTCTGTCTCTTTTACCAGGGTATGTTGTGCCTGATGGTGTACCGTGGTTCGGACTACCTGTTTCTCCGCTTCCTCCTGCTCTGTGACCTGTACCTTACTGCTTAAGGTTCGGTTCTGTTCCATTAGCTGCTGCAGGAACACTTCGTCTATTTGGTGCTCCAGAGACTTATGCACCAGTGAAATATCATTTCTCTCTGGCTTTACCCTTCTCTGGCTTCCCCCTTCGGCTTTCTGCCTCTCTTCCCACTTCTCTATGACAGTCTCCGAAACCTGGCGCAGCTGTTCTTTGTCTTCCAGGAAAACCTGCTGTTCCCTACTGCTTTCTCTCTCAATCTGTCGGATGTCATGAAGGAGAAGGCCGATATTGTTCTCTGTTCTGTCTGCCAGGCTACCTGCCTGTCTGCGGCTATTTTGGTATTGCTCCAGCTGTTCATAGATCCTTCTGGTCTGTTCTGGCAATCGCTCCGCCATACGCCGCAACCCCTCTGTCCGTTGCTGCTTTCTCACCTCTTGTTCCTGCCGGTAGTCTTCCAGAAGTTCTTCCGGGTTCTCAAGGGCTTTTAAACTTTCCCGGCGCATCTGCATAACCGTAGGTTTCCATGGGCTCTTCTGTCCTTCCTGCTGCTGTAAGATCTCCTGATAACGGTTAAAATTCTCTATGTTCTGCTGATTGATTTGTTTTAGCTGTTTCTCAATCTGTTCTAAATTCTCTTCCTGCCTGGCAAAGGTCTGCTGTACCCGATTCCCCTCTACTGCTGTCACATTCTCCACATGCTGCTGATAAAATGAAACATCCTGCTCCTGTCTCTCCGTCTGCTGCGCAGAATCCTGTCTTAAAGGACTTTCATAGGTTTCTGTCAAAATCTGATTTTGCCGTTCCTGTGTGTGGTAGAACTTTGACTGTTCTTTTGAGATCCGGTTTTCGTATTCTGCCAGAAACCTCTGAGTCTCCTCCACAGCCGTAATATTCTCATCACCTTCCTGTATATGAAGCTCTGCCTGGATGAATTCCGGCTGCTGTATAGAAGCCTGTCTCTGATCCAAAGGACGTTCATAAATCTCTGTAAAAAT
>JAETTS010000313.1 GCA_021769025.1 Enterocloster bolteae | reverse complement strand
AATGGTACAGAATTTAAACGTGATAGTGTCAGACGTGGATTATATTCTGGGGAAAATGGCCGAGGGTGACTTTGATGTCAGGACGAATTCGGAAGAAAGCTATGTGGGGAACTTTCGGGGTATTCTGTCGTCAATGCGGACGCTGAATATAAAACTGAGCAATGTCCTGATGCAGATTAATACAGCCGCGGATCAGGTTTCTGACGGAAGTGAACAGGTCTCCTCCGGCGCCCAGGCCCTCTCCCAGGGAACTACAGAACAGGCCTCCTCCATAGAGGAGCTGGCAGCCACCATCAACGAGATTTCACTGCATGTGAAACAAACCGCGGAGAATGCGGTGCAGGCGCGGGAGCAGACCATACATGCAGGATGCGAAGTAGACAGCTGTAATCACCAGATGCAGGAAATGATAGCTGCTATGGATGAAATAGGAGAAATGTCAGGACAGATCAGCAAGATCATTAAGACAATAGAGGATATTGCTTTCCAGACCAATATCCTTGCCCTGAACGCTGCGGTAGAAGCCGCGCGGGCCGGGGAGGCCGGAAAAGGGTTTGCCGTTGTGGCGGACGAGGTAAGAAACCTGGCCAGCAAGTCGGCTGAAGCGTCCAAAAACACGTCTGCCCTCATCGAAGGCGCTGTCCGCGCCGTTGAAAAGGGTACCAACATTGCCAATGAGACAGCGCATATGCTGAACAAAGTAGTTGAAAGCGCCCAGGCAGTCTCTGAAACCGTGGACAAGATTGCGGATGCCACCAAAGAGCAATCCAGTGCCATCGGGCAGATTACAGTTGGCGTAGACCAGATTTCCAGCGTGATTCAGACCAACTCCGCAACCGCTGAGGAGAGTGCGGCTGCCAGTGAAGAGCTCTCCGGCCAGGCCCAGATGCTTAAAGCTCTTGTAAACCAGTTTAATCTTAGAAACTCCAAACAATGATCTGGTCCGTCTGATGGGTCAGTTCAGGGAAAGGATGTTCTTAAGGGATTTATACCGAATTTACTGCGGTAAAGGCTTACTATTCCAGCCCAGGATTTCCCCTGGACAAAGCTTCATCTGGTCGGCCTTCGCCGACGATACGCAGACATCCCCATCAGGGCTTGGGACGCTGAAAGGGCGATGTGAAATACTGATTTTTTGGAGAGTCCTGGTATTTGCAAAAGCGATATGTAATCATATGGTCAGGTGACTGGGCGGTGCCTTTATATATCCTCTGTACGGAACCGGTTATATCTGGTAGAATAAAGGGATAACAATATCTGGAGGTACGGTATGAGAAAGGTAATCATTGGCACTGCACTTGCATCGGTATGCGCTGCAGTGCTGGTAGTATCGGGCTGCAGTGAAAACATCAATGAACTGAAGGAGAATGCCAGGGCAAAGGCCTTAAGCGAGCCTGTAATGGCTGCGGAGGAAACAGAAGAAGAGGAAACAGAGGAGGAAAGCGTTTCCCCGGAGCAGATGGATTTAATAAAGTATAATTACTATGTTGAGCTGAATAATGAGATAGTTAAGCTCATGGACGACATTGATTATTATTATGAAGTGGTGGAATATGATGAGGAGTTTGCCCTGATTCCTGACAGTGGATATACATACGGTTACCGTATCAGGGGATTTGGCAAGGACCTTGCAGATGACTGTATACAGCTGGCAGACATGGAGCCTGCATATGAGACATTGGATCCGCTAATAAAGGAGATGGCTGAACCCCTAAAGGAGCTTATGGCTGCATTCTCAGAGGTAAGCAGGAGCAATGACTATGCGGCAAACCAGTACCAGAAAGCAAAGGAGCTTCACGCTGTCATCTATACGGCTGCCGATGAATTTGAGCCTATGGGATATGAATTCATACACGCAGTAAGCGCGGTGGCTGATGAGAGGATTGCAGCGGAAGAAGAGGAGATGAAGGCTGAGGGAAGGCTGATAGCGTATAATGCCAGCCGCGGCATCAGTATTGCAGGACAGATTATGGATGAATGTACGCTTCAGGGTGTGACGGATGACAATATCACGGACCTGGATTTGACAAAGATTAAGCCATTATACGAGGAACTGACTTTGATTGTGGAGGATTTGAATGCCGCAACCGCTGACAGTAACCAGATGATGAAGGAGTCCATGAGCAATTCAAAACCATTTGACCAGCTGTATGAGAGGATGCTCCAGGCCCTGGAGTGGATGATAAAACAGGTGGAAAGCGGAAAACCCATTGAAGACCCGGGCCTGGAGCCATTGGGATCCATTGCACATTTTTCCAATACGCTGAGTGATTGTGTTGACCGGTATAATACGGTGTTTGTGGATTAAGGAAGGGGGGATACCCCTTCCCGCCCGGATTAAACTAGACTGCCGTCCGTCCTGACCGTCACCACCTGCCACGGGATGAATTTGCCGCTGGCCTTAAGCGCGTTTTTTACAGCGGTTTCAATGCCGCCGCAGCATGGTACTTCCATGCGGACAATGGTGACATCTTTAATATCGTTAAGGCGGATGATTTCTGTCAGTTTTTCGGAATAGTCCGCCATATCCAGCTTTGGACACCCAATCAGGGTGACGCGTCCCGCGATGAAGTCATTGTGGAAGCTGCCATAGGCAAAAGCAGTGCAGTCAGCTGCTATGAGCAGCCGGGCATCCTGAAAGTAAGGCGCCTGTACAGGAACCAGCTTAATCTGGACCGGCCATTGGGACAGCCGGCTTTCCATGGAGGGGATGGGGGCTGCCTGGTGATAAGGCGCGGATTGGGTATCGGCCAGGGGTCTGGCAATGGACCTGGCCAGGGAACCTGGACATCCGCAGGGAGAGGGCTTAGTGCCCTCCTTTTTTGTTTTACCTGACATGCGGGCTTTGACAGCGGCTTCATCATAGGCCGCTGCTTCTCTTTCTTCAAAGGTAATGGCTCCGGTGGGGCAGGTTGGAAGACAGTCCCCCAGTCCATCGCAATAATCATCTTTTAACAGCACTGCCTTACCGTCCACCATGCCAATGGCGCCTTCGTGACAGGCAGCGGCACATGCGCCGCATCCGTTGCAGAGTTCTTCATTTATCTTAATGATTCTTCTTATCATTTATATCTCCTCCTGAGGTTAGGGTGTGTTGATGGTATATTGATGTTTCTGTGATAAGTATACAGCAGGCAGATGGTATTGTATGTTGTCATGACAACGTAATTACAATTCGTTGCTGCCTGTGGGTATATGGGTTCCTATCTCGTCTTATATGTGACTTACATGTGGCCCCATACCATTACAAAAATCTTAATATTTATCTATTATCAATATTAAATTATCGATAATCGATAAAAATAGATTGAAAAATGGAAAAAACCGTGGTATGTTCTGGATAGAGGAATTTTAAGGAAAGCGATAAGGGAAAGGTGGATATGCAATGGATAATCGGCTTGTACGGTTTACAAAATGGCTTCTGGAAGCCATGTTTTATGGAGGATTGGTGATTACGCTGGGAATTCCTGTGATATTCCGGTATGTGGGAAGATATATACAATCCTTCAGGGTGCATTATATACCCCAGTGCGTGCTTTATATCGGTTCCGGGATCCTGGCCCTTATGATTGTGCGGGAGCTTAGACGGATGTTTGGAACCGTGCTGGAAGATAATGCATTTATAATGGAAAATGCAGATTCTTTAAAACGTATGGGGAAATTCAGTTTTTTCCTGGCTTTTCTCTCCCTTATCCGGCTGCCCCTTGCATCCACGCCCGCAACCGTGGTTGTTATTATTGTGTTTTCCATTGCAGGTCTGTTCTGCTTTGTATTGTGCCAGGTGTTTGAACAGGCTGTTCGGTACAAAGAGGAAAATGACCTGACCATTTAGGAAGGAAGGTATGGCATGGGAATTGTGGTTAATCTGGATGTGATGATGGCCAGACGGAAAAAAGGCCTGAAGGAACTTGCCGC
>JAETTS010000312.1 GCA_021769025.1 Enterocloster bolteae | reverse complement strand
ACAAGAATCTCCAAGACTGCAATTAATTCTTAGAATTTCCCAATTTCTATTTTACAGATTTCTGTTTATACTATATACTAAGGTTATATCAGACATTACCATTACTTATGAGGGGGTTTTTTCATGAACATCATACGCGCACTCTACCAGTTTCTATGGAGCGACCTTATCACCATCCCATTACCAGGCGGCGGCTCCATAGGATTATCTCTGCTGGTTTTGATCCTAATCCCGTCCGGCATCTACTTCACGATCCGGACCAAATTTCTTCTTTTCCGTCACTTCCCTAAGATGCTGAAGATCGTCACAGAAAAAAAAATCGGCACCGGGAAGCACTCCATCTCCGGCGTACAGGCCCTGATCATATCTACTGCCACCAGAGTCGGCATGGGCAACCTGGTAGGCGTGGTGGCAGCCATCTCCGTGGGAGGGGCCGGCGCTGTATTCTGGATGTGGGTCACAGCCCTATTAGGCTCCTCCACCGCCTTTGTGGAAGCAACCCTGGCACAGCTTTATAAAGAAAAAGACCCTCTCTATGGCGGCTACCGGGGCGGTCCTGCCTACTATATCCACCACTATTTTATGAACAAAAAAACCGGCAAGACCGGCTCTGCTGTCAAATCCAAACGCTCGGTGATTGCCATCCTGTTTGCCCTTTCCGGCCTGATCTGCTGGTGTGGCATCAGCCAGGTAATCGGCAATTCCGTTTCCTCTGCATTCGAAAACGCCTTCCGGATTCCGCCTGTATGGACAACCCGGGTGCTGGTGCTTATTGCTGCCGTGATCGTACTGCGAAAAGACGCCACCGTGAAAGTGCTGGATGTGATTGTGCCCATTATGGCTGGCCTTTACTTTTTCCTGACCCTGTTTATCATCTGCAAAAATATTACCCTGGTTCCTTCTGTATTCCAGCAGATCTTTGCAGAGGCATTGGGCATTCGCCAAGTTGTAGCCGGAGGCTTCGGCGCAGTCCTCATGAATGGCGCCAAGAGAGGCCTGTTCTCCAATGAGGCCGGATCCGGTTCTGCGCCTTGCGCTGCTGCGGCGGCAGACATCGACCATCCGGCAAAGGAAGGACTTTTACAGACCTTCGGCGTGTTTATCGATACCATCGTGATCTGCAGCTGTTCTGCCATGATCATGCTTCTCACTCCAGGCTCTTTAACCCAGGGTATGGAGGGCATGGATCTTTTGCAGGCTGCTATGAAACATCACATGGGGCAGATGGGCGTGGTCTTTATTGCTGTCACGTTGTGGCTGTTTAGTTTCTCCACATTTATCGGAATTCTGTTCTACGCCCGCCCCAATGTAGCCTATCTGTTCGGAGACAACTGGCTTTCCCAGACTCTCTACAAGATTCTGGCCCTGGTCATGCTTTATATCGGAGGCCTGGCGGCCTATACCTTTGTCTGGGATGTGGGAGATATCGGAATCGGACTTATGACCATCTTCAACATGATTGCCCTGATTCCGCTGTCCCGTCAGGCCCTGGATTCCTTAAAAGATTACGAACGGTCAGAAGGTAGATAAATCCAGCCCCGTCTGCCAGGATCCAGCCGATGGGAACTGACCACCAGATTCCTTTCACCCCGATCGCCGGAACCGAAGACAGGAGGTAGGCGAGGATCACTCTGGTTCCCAGGGAAATCACAGTCAATACCACGGACATGCCCGGACGGCCTACCGCCCGATAAAACCCGTACAGCAAAAAGAGACAGCCAATACCAAAGTAAAAGGCGCCTTCAATGCGAAGATACTGCATGCCAATTGCCAGAATCTCTGTCTCTTCCGGCTTCACAAACATAAGCATCAGCTGCCTTGCAAATCCTGTTACTCCAAGACTGATGAACAGGCAGAACACAACGGAACAAAAGACGGCACTTCGAATTCCCTGCCGGATGCGTTCCGTTTTCTTTGCGCCAAAATTCTGGGCCGTAAAAGTAGAAAATGCATTTCCAAAATCCTGAACCGGCATATAGGCAAAGGAATCGATCTTAACCGCCGCGGCAAAGGCCGCCATGACAGCAGGCCCAAAGCTGTTAACCAACCCCTGAACCATCAATATCCCCAGGTTCATCACCGATTGCTGCAGACAAGTCAGAAAGGAAAACTGAGCAATCTCCCGGAATGCCTGTCTCTGAAACGGAATCTTTCCAGGCAGGATCCGAAACCTGGGAAATTTCCCAAAGGTATACCACAACAGCCCGATTCCGGATACCATCTGGGCCATAACGGTTGCAATGGCAGCGCCTCCCACGCCCCACCGGAAGACAAGAACAAAAAGCAGATCCAATATGATATTTAAGACAGCGCAGATTCCCAAAAAAAGCAGGGGTGTCACAGAATCTCCCACAGCCCGAAGAAGGGAGGCGAAAAAATTGTAGAGAAACGTGGCAAAAATCCCGTAGAAAATAATCCACAGATATTCCCGCATCAGCCCGTATACTTGCTCCGGCACATGAAGGAATGCCAAAATAGGATCAATCAGAAGAAATACCGCCACATTGAGCACCACCGCCAGCGCCGCAATCATGACAAAGGAATGGAAGACGCTGGTGCGAAGCCCCTCTTCGTTGTCCTCTCCCTTGCGTATAGAAAAAACCGCACCGCTTCCCATACACAGTCCTAAAAGTATGGATGTCAAAAAGGTCATAAAGGTATAGGCGGAGCCAACGGCTGCCAGGGCATCTGCTCCTAAAAACTGCCCTACAATCAGGGTATCCGCCACATTATAAAACTGCTGCAGCAGGTTTCCCAGTATCATGGGAAGGGCAAAATACAGCATGGTCCTGGTAACCGGACCTTTCGTCAAGTCTCTGGTCATAAAATTCCTCCAAAAGAATCTCACCTGGAAGACAAAATCCTCCTTGTCACCGTCTGGAACATTTCTCTGCATCGATGGCAAGAACCAGCATCAGGGCGCACAGCGCGTCTTCCGAGTCGCGCACATCAATCACGTAAGTGTCGGTCAGATGAAACAACTGCTTCGACACCTTGGCAACCTGGGTGTTTCCCCGGTCAACCACCTGATAATCCCACTCAAAGAAATCCCCTTCCACATGCCAGCCATTACAGTCAATCTGATACTGGGGCTTAAAAAAGGAAAATGCTTTGCTGATGCAGCCTACATAGTCTGTCCCCAGATACAGTTCAAACTTAGGAAGCATCGTAAAAACACGTTCCTGCACCATACCAATCTCATTTCCCATGACATCATAGATCTTCAGGCAATGTCCCCAGGATAACTGGCCTTTTACCACATATACGGTATTGCCCTGCTCATCATAGATATCATAGCTGTCAAACCATGAAAAAAACCGTTGCTTAAAAAGCAGTCTCATATGGATTCCTCCTGTATCACTTCATACGCCGCATATTCACAGTCAAAATGATATCCCAGCTTCTCCGCCAGAGATGCGGACCATAGGTTCTGGGCATCCCAGCTGGGATACCACCCTCGCTTCAGACACTCCAGAATCAGCTTTGCCCCACAGATGCTGGCAAGCCCCTTTCTCCGATAGTCAGTCCGGGTGATGATCTCAATCTCGATGCCTCCCTGGAATCCAGAATAAGAAGCTGCTCCCGAGACCGGCTCCCCTTCCTTTAAGATAACCGCACCCAGGCCATGCTTCTGGTATAGGGCATAGCTTTCATACTGCCTTACCCAATCTCTGCACCAATCCATCTCCCCACAGCGCTTAAATAAATCCTCATCTATCATCTGCAGCCTGTACCCTTCAGGCAATCCATCCACGATTCCTTGCAGCTTTTCTCTGTCAAAGATATCTCCCTCTTTTTTTATGGCGTACCGAGTTACCTTTTTTGCCTTCTCTCCCATACACTCCTCAAGCAGCTCCCCCCAGGCCTGGTTCTGTGGAACCACAATCATAAACTCTTTCCGTCCCATCCCAAGCCCGTCCATAAGA
>JAETTS010000311.1 GCA_021769025.1 Enterocloster bolteae | reverse complement strand
GGCAGGGGAGATTCATTCGTTTCTTTCACGGTGGGGATATGAGACAATGGTGGCCTGCAGTTTTGACAGGGTCTTGGATGAGTTTGTGCGATGCCGGCCACAGCTGGTGCTGATGGATATTAATCTGCCGTATTTTGATGGATTCTACTGGTGTGAAAGGATCAGACAGGTTTCTGATGTGCCGGTTCTTTTTATCAGCAGCAGGAACGATGACAGGGACAAGATTATGGCAGTGGTTCAGGGTGGGGATGACTATGTGGAGAAGCCGTTTCATCAGGAACTATTGAGGGCCAAGATTCAGGCATTGCTTCGAAGAACCTATGAGTATAAGGTAAAGGATCAGGAATTTTTGGGAGGGGGATTGCGTTTTGCATGGGGGCAGCAGGCCTTGTATTTTGGGGAGAGGGAGATCGAACTGACGAAATCGGAACGTCGGGTTTTTGGAAAGCTGGTGGAGAACCGTCCGGATGTGGTTACCAGGGAAGAATTGATGATGGATCTGTGGGAGACAGATGAGTATGTGTCTGACGGAACGCTGACAACCATGATATCCAGGCTGCGAAACAAGTTAAAAGGGGTATGCGGACAGGATGTGATCGGTACGAAAAAGGGGTTGGGGTATTATATAGAGTGAGGTTTCTGAGGGAGATGTTATGATGTTGGGGGCAAAATCCGCCCTAAACGGGCTGCTTTTTCATGTTTTTTGCGGGTCCCAAGATCAGAAATCCTCTTGCAAGCAAGCTTGCGCTACATGAAGATCTACGTTCCGCTCCGGCTATTGCTGAACAAGGCCATTGGAACTTAGCAACATAGCGGTACTTAGGAACTAAAAGACAGTGCCTAAGTACCGATGCCAAATACCCAAAACAACATAAGTCCATCTTACGGCTACGATATCTCGGAAGGCAAAGGGAATCGGAGAGGATAGGGATTAGACAGGATAGGGATCGGACAGACTATGGATTATATCAGGAGAATGTGGAGGCGGATGCTTCCCTGTGGGATAGTATTTGCTGTTTTTAATCTTTATTTTTTCTTTTTTATACAGAATGGAACGTTGGGGTATCTTTTGTATGTAGATACTCTTTTTTTGGTACTGGCAGGTCTTTGGCTGGCAGGTGATTATTGGCGGTTTCGAGGAGAGAAAAAAGAAAAGGAACGTCTCATGGGGGAGGGAGAGTTGATATGTCGGGTGTTTTCTGGTTTTGAGAATCAGGATATTGCGGAGCATGATGTGAGGGTGATGGAGGAACAGGCGGATCTGCGGTTTAGGGAAAACTGCGACCTGCAGGATTATGTGGCAAAATGGTGTCATGAGTTAAAGATTCCTTTGGCCGCCGCATTTTTGATGGATGAGAAGATTGGGGATCAGGAATTAAAGGCGGCCATCCGGGAACAGCTGGAGAGAATGAACCAGCAGATTCACTCCATGCTCTTAGGATGCAGGCTTCAGAGCCCTCTCATGGATCTGCAGGTGAAGCGGGTGAGGATAGCAGAGTGCGTGAGACAGTCTGTGGGGAACTATCGTTTTTTTCTGATTCAGAATGGGTTTGAGATTATGGTGGAGGTGGGGGAGATTGAGGTCTACACAGACCCGGCCTGGCTGGTGTATATTTTGGATCAGCTGATGAACAATGCAATAAAATATAAAAGAGGCAGGGGTGGAGATCGTTCCCGCACAGAGATCAAATCGGAGGTTGAGACGGAGCCTTATGAAGATGCTTCAGAAAAATGGGAGACAGATTGGAAGGAAACAGATCGGAAGGAAAGGACGGTTCCCAGAATCCATATCTGGGCGGTGCAGCAGAAGGAAGAAGTACAGCTTTTTGTGGAGGATAATGGGGAGGGGATCAAAGACTGTGATATTCGAAGGATTTTTGAAAAGGGGTATACGGGAAGCAACTACCACAATGGGCAGTATAAATCCACGGGAATGGGGCTTTATATGATCGCGAAAATTGTGGATAGGCTGGGGCATAAGATACAGGTGGAAAGTGAGTATGGGGTGTATACCAGATTTGCCATTCTTTTTAAGGAGAACCCGTATTTTTTCCGACATGGGTGAAATGTAAGGTTGCTGCCTTTTTTGTAATGCAGATGTAAGGATTTTTTCTGCTTTGTGTTCTAAACTGTTGATGATAACACGACAGCAGCGTTATCACGAGAAGCAAAAAAGAATGGAGGCAGACAGAATATGCGTGAAACACGAGATGAGAATCCGGAGAGGAACAAGGCGGTGGAAGTGAAGAATCTGATGAAAACCTATGGGGCCAGGGGATTTCAGACCAGGGTTTTGAAGGGGATTGACTTAACCATCTACAGACAGGATTTTATCGCGATCATGGGGCCGTCTGGTTCCGGGAAGACCACCCTTTTGAATATACTTTCCACCATCGACAAGCCGACGGAAGGGACGGTGATCCTGGACGGGCAGGATATCACCAGGGTATCCAACAAGGAACTGTCCAGGTTGAGAAGGGAAAAGATCGGATTCATTTTTCAGGATTATAACCTTTTGGATACCATGACGCTTCAGGACAATATTGCCTTGCCGTTGGCTTTAAACGGGGTTTCCGCCAGGGGATGTGTGGAGAAGGCGCAGGAATTGGCCGGCTTGTTTGGGTTGGAGGATCATTTAAAAAAGTATCCATATCAGCTGTCAGGAGGGCAGAAGCAGAGGGGAGCGGCGTGTCGGGCGCTGATTACCGGCCCGGAGATACTTTTTGCGGATGAGCCCACAGGGGCTTTGGATTCCAGGGCGGGAAGGGATCTGCTGGAATGCCTGAAAATGGTAAATGACAGGGGGCAGGCTACGATTCTTATGGTGACCCATGATCCGTTCTGTGCGTCTTATGCCAGGGATGTGTGCATGTTAAGCGATGGTGTCATCACATGCAGGATCAGCAGAGGGACGGACCGGAAGGAGTTCTATGACCGGATCGTAGATGTTCAGTCTTCCATGGGAGGTGATTTTTCATGTCAATGATGCGGTTGGCGTTTCTGAATTTTAAGAACAGCTTTCAGAATTATCTGTCTTTAGTGGTGTCTCTGGCGTTCACTGTCCTTGTATTGTTTAACTTTCAGAATTTGATTGATTCGGAAGCCTTCGGGGTGCTGGGAACCAGGAATAAGGAGTATGTGGAAATCATTGTCCAGACGGTATCCTTTGTGCTGGGATGTTTCATGTTCTTTTTCATCTGGTATTCTACCAATGTATTTTTAACCAGGCGGAAAAGGGAGATGGGCATCTATGTGTTTATGGGCTTGTCCAATGAGAGGATCGGGAAAATGTATTTTATTGAGACCATTCTCATTGGGGCATCGGCGTTGGTTCTGGGATTAGCGCTGGGGGCCTTAAGCGCCGGATTGTTTCAGATGATTCTGCTGGCGGTGTCGGATCTGGCGGTGGATATCCGGTTTCGGCCAGGAATCCGGCCTATGGTTTTTACGGCGGCGGTTTATGGCATTCTCTATATGATATTTGTGGTGAAGGGGTATGTGAATATCGTCCGAAGCAGCGTGCTTGGCATGATTTCTGAGGCGAAACAGAAAGAGGCGGTGAGGCAGAAGGGGATTGTGCTGTTTCTAAAGGCGGTTGTGGGAGTGGGAATCCTGTGCAGGGGGTATTCTCTGGCTATGAGGGAGAGCCGCACAGATGTGATGGGAAATGCACTGGCGGCAGTGGTTTTGGTGATTGTGGGGGTGTATCTGCTGTTTGGGGGATTGATTCCTCTTGTCTTTCAATGGCTGGCCGGGAGGAAGAGATTTCTCTACCGGAAGGAGAGAACCCTCTGGATCAACAGCGTGATTTTCCGGATGAAGAAGAACTACCGCACCTACGCCATGGTAAGCGTGCTGATGCTGTGTTCTGTCACGGCCCTTGCCACAAGCGTTGCCATGAAGGACCGGTATCATTCCATTATACAGTTTGAGAATAC
>JAETTS010000310.1 GCA_021769025.1 Enterocloster bolteae | reverse complement strand
ATCAAAAATAAGGACCTAAGGTATGTGAAAACCATACTTTGGGTCCTTTTTTTGCGCCTAAAATCTCCAGGCCCCTTGTCCCGGCATTCCCCGGGGCCATCGGCCGATTTGCCCTGCCCAGGGCCATTCTGCCGTTAAAAATAGGGAGAAGAATAAGGAGACAAAAGGCTGGAACCCCTTGTAAACAAAGGCTTTGGTGGCGGTTGGGGCTACCTGGGGTCGGAGGGCGAGGGGGAGGAAAAAGGGGGCCAGAGGGAAGGGCTATGAGAGTGCCAGAGGGCAGAAATTCTGGATGCGAAAGCAGGAGGCAGAGGGCCGGGAGGCTGCTGTCTGTTATATATGTGCTGTTTTGTGGGAGAATGTGCCTATTTTAAATGGCAGAACAACATAGACCCTGCAACTAATGTGAATTAATTGCAGTTTTTGCATTTGAGATTAGAATTAATTGCAGTTTTTGCATGTAAAAATGGATTTTTCGGCAAATTCCGCAATTAATAGGTGTCAAACTCGGCAAATCCTGCAATTAATTAAGAAAATGGGGTTTGAATTAATTGCAGAAATTGCAGAAAGGAGGATTTTCATGGAAAGACGGCAAATCAATTCCCTCTCGGGCATCGACATCCCATCCCTTGGCTTTGAGGATATCCGTTTCATGTTCGGGACCGGGGTGAGCGAATCAGACGGGTTTGGGAGGCAAAAGAAGCGCTCCTTGCGCAAAGGGGTCCAGACACAAATCGGGGACATCCGGGAGGACCTCTGGTATCAGCTGGCGGAACAGGTCATTGGGCTGCATGGGGAGACGTGGCTCTTGGAGGCGCTGGAGGTGTGGTGCAGGGAGGAGATGCATTATCCAAGGTATGGCTTTGATTTGCACAAGGAGGCGTTGGAGATGCACAGCCACCGGATATTCGACAGCGAGGGGTGGATTGACTATATCCCTTTCAACAGGCGGGTCCGGCCGGAGGTGGTGGAAGGGCGCCGGTTCCCCAAAATCAGGGTGGACTGCTGTAACAGGGAGATAAGCGAGGTGACGGAAGAATCGCTCCGGAGGGACATGGCCCCATGCCCTGGATGCGGTGCCTTCCGCAGCTATGAGGTAATTGAGCGCCCGGAATAGGGCACATGGAGCAAGGAGGCATATATGGATAAAACGGAGTCAAAGTATAGGGATATACAGTTTTACAGTGAAAAGAATAAGTCTTTGATGTCGGTACACAGCAAGGACGCAAAAGCATATGCAGACCTTCTGGAGGCCAGCCCCCATGTGGTGAAGTATAAATGCATCCTGCCATTGGACCCGGGTTTTATGGAAGAGGTCTCAAGGCTGGGGATACGTCCGGAATGCTTCGGGATAGCCTGGGCTTCGGACTTCTGGATTGAGAATGCGGATGGGACTACGGGTATACGGGAAGTGGTATCAGTGGCGCAGCTGGTTAAGAAATCTGCCATCCAGAAGCTGGAGCTGTCGCGCAGGTACTGGAAGCAGCTTGACGTGGATGACTGGAAAATCGTGGTCATAGACAGAGGAGGGGATGAGGTTGTTCTTTAGGATGAATGGGGAATTGTTCAAGAGGCTGATTGCCCTGGACCATGGGGCCTGGGTCATCTCCTATGACGAGCCTGGGGCGCCGCAATACATCACGGCTGCCTTCCTGGAGGCCTGTGAGAAGGTAGAGATGCCGGAGGGGTACAGGGTTGCCCTGGAGCAGGCAAAGCATCTGACAGAGGCGGAAATGAAGAGGCTTGCGTTGATTGAACCGCTGCTGGAGGATTCCATTTACATCGTTGACGGGAAATCGTGGCTGGCCATGGCAAAGAGGATTGCAGAAGAAAACGGGACCACAAGGAAACGGATACTGGGACTGTATTACAAATATCTGGCAAGGCTGGTGCTCATGGAGAAAGGGGGAAGGGAAAGAGGAAAAGATAGGGACGTAAGGAATTTTGACTGGGCCATACGGAAGTTCTATTTCAGCGCAAAGAAGATGTCCCTAAGGGATACATACGACCACATGCTGGCATCCCGGTATATGACGCCGGATGGGAAGCTGATGGAGGTAGTCCCTTCATGGTACAGCTTTGAACATTATTACTACAGGCATGGATACAGTAAGTCCATCAAGTGCAGTGTCTCCAGGGGAGGGCTCTCCAATTACCAGAGGAATGAGCGGCCATTGTATGGCTCCACCATGAGGTGGAAGGACCGGGTGGGCGCGTTCCAGATGGACGCCACCGAGGCCGACATTTACCTGGTGTCCCGGTTTGACCGTTCTGTGGTTGTGGGACGCCCCAGCATCTATATGGCAGTGGATACGGCCACACAGCTCGTTGCCGGAATTTCGTCCGTTTCCCCGTATTTATGTTCCCCGACGATATTCCCGACCAGGCACCATTGCCATTCCTGCCCAGCTGGTTTTTCTTCTGTTGATTCCATAAGTATTTATCACCTCGAACACCCTGTTTATCAATCCATTCTGTTGAAAATGACCGTCTGTTCCTTCATGGAAATCTTACCGACCTGATAGCCGTAGTCCGTCAGTTCTTTTTTGTAATTCAAGAAAGAGTGGTCTATGGGGATGCCTGCAATCTCCTGTATTTCTTTAAAAGTAAGCGTGAATGATGGGCTTCCGTTTTTCTGTACATATTCCCATAGGGTATTATATTTGCTCATTGTTCTTTATCTCCTTTTGATTTTGCAATCAGTTCACAGGCTCGCCATCGACCATTCTGACAAAACCTTCACGCCATTCCAATGCGCCTATTTTCCATCGGGTTACAGTCCATTCTTCCCGTTGGTATTTCTTCTTCATGACCGGAAGCTCTGCGTCTGCCTGTTCTTCTGTGAGGAAGCATGGGCTTTCGATTATGTCTATCTCATCTAGGTATTCATTTGTATTCCATCCCTGTACCGTCCATAAGTAATCAGATATCCTACTGTTGAAATCGCCAATAACGTCTTTCTTCACAATACGGTATGTACATGGGAAATCGCAGAAGCCTTTTATATTTTTAAGATAATGCTTGGCAATATCCTCAGCTTGCTGTTCAGTATCAAATAGGGCAATGTAAAAATCCTCTGAATAATTATCATAGGATAATTCAGGGTCAGTCAATACCAGCAGATATAACATAAGCGCTCCTTTAAAAAGATGAGTCCTGATTTAATGATTGTTCTATATATTCTTTTACTGCATTTATCCCTTCAAACTTTTTATATCGGGGGAATCCATCTGTATTATATTCAGAATAAGTCAAATGGAAAATATAATATATGTCTGCGCCTCCGCCATTATCAGCCAGATACAAGACATCATCATTTGAATCACATTTGGCCACTGCCCATATCTGTTTATGATAGAGAAAATGATTCTTACCGATTTCTTTCTTTAGCTCTGCTGTAAATGTATGATTTGAGAGTGGCAGCATATGCCAGTTAAAATCATCACCATATTTATCGCTTAACTCGCAAAAGACTTCTTCTGCTGTCATATGGTATCCCACCATTAGTCCCATAGGCCCAATATGTCAAAATCCGTACACTGCAACTCTTTAATTTTTTCCCAGTCCCTTTCCAAAACAATCCCATCAACCTGTTGGGCGTTATACAGCTCATCCAATGATTTGTAGTTGTACTCGCCGCTTGCTTCTTTTGGATTGCCGCACCGCTGAAAAGAGCAGTGGTCGTCATAAATTATAATCATGTATTCATTCGGGTTGTCATGAAAGCATAAGCGTAATTCTGATTCAAAATCATGCTCCTGGATGCTTTTTAATAACAATCCTTTTATCTCTTCAAATGTGTAATTGGTCATTTTGTGCCCCTTATTGTGTAGGATTGCAGGCTCCGTTGGCAACCGTTCCTTTCGTAGAACGGTTCAACTCCCGGCTGTGCGCCAAAATACAGCATGGTTGGCGTATTCTCCTTAGCAAGCTGGAGGAGCTTGCTGCCGATACCA
>JAETTS010000309.1 GCA_021769025.1 Enterocloster bolteae | reverse complement strand
ATAATAAATAAGCCGCAGGGCCATCGGATCGGATGGGCTGCGGCTTTTTACGATGAAAGGATTTGTGGCTGTTTGGCCCTGGTAACCAGTATGGGTTAAGAGACCGGCAGCCCGCTGTGATACGAGTAATTGCCTAATTCATCAATCACCGGCTGAAAATCCATCTCTTCGACGGGAATGCCGGAAGAGATAATCTGGTTGATCAGATAATACACCAACTTGCACTTGGCCAAACTTTGGTAGAACAGCTCCAGGAAGGAACGGTCAGAGGCCATCTGTTTCTTCCAGGGATTGCACCAGGTCTCATGATCCAGGTTCAAGCTTTTTCTGGGGTTGATTACCTGGTCGGTCACCAGCTTCCGGGAGGCCGCCGGCTTTTTATTCAGGATAGATTCCATAAGTTCCAGCCCTACACGTTTGCGCCCATGGGGATCCGACAGGGTTCGGCAGCCAAACCGGAGTGCCACGATGGAGCGGTGGACCATCCGGGGTGATACCTGAAAATTGTTCTGATACGTTATCGGGTAGTAGGTTTCATTGATACATGTGGACAAAAGCCGGGAGATAAACTGTATTTCCAGGCCGTTGAGGCAGATCGTTGCCGCCTGATTAAACTCAGACGGTTTTTTCTTTTTGTATCTGCGAAGAAGAAGGGCGTCAATATCATTTTCTAACTCTGCGTGGAGGCCGTGGTGCTCCATACTGGGATTGGCGGTATCATAGTGGATCCTGCCGTACACAAAGGGATGGCAGATAGAATCTCCGATGTAATGGCAGATATATCCGCAGAAATACGCCAGAGCCTGCTCCCTCTGCTGCCTAGAGCAGATCCCAGCAGTCTCCTTCAGGTAATTGATGAAGAAATCTTCCACATGATGTTCGTGCATGTAGGAGCCAACGTTTCTGTAATCACGGTGACGCAGAATCGGAATATAATAAAAGAAGATGTCCGGTCCCTGAAGGCCCAGCTGATAGAGCCAACGGTACTTGGCAATGATATGTTTAAGCTGATTGGATGGTAAGTCATTATAGGCTTTCATGCCCATAATGTAATGGGTAGTAAAACCTGGCATGGCAATTCCTGCTTTCTTAATGTATTTTTAATTTCCTCTATGAATTATAACATGAAACAATCTATATTGCCAGTGATAGTTTATGGGTGTTTGCTTAATTTCAGTGGGCTTTTACATTATAATATTTCAGAACAGCAGATCCACAGGATATGAGCCAGGGCGATTTGTCTAACCGTGTACATTTTTTGAAATGCGAAGAAGGAGGCTTTGAGGCTATGTGTGAGATGAGTGAGAAGTAGGTGGAAGAAGAAAGAGCAGAAGGCGAAAGAAATCGTATATCGTCTTGCGGATCGTGGAATGATGCCGGAGAGTATTGCAGATATTGTAAAAATGAACATAGCGATTGTGAAGCAGTGCTTGATGGTGCTGCGGTAGCGAGATAAAGGAATAAAAGAAGGGGGCGGCGCTTAACCCCATTCTTTTGGCATTTATAGAGGTGTTTGGAGGATTCTGCATTTGCTGCATAGGACAGCTTCTTGCCTACATAGTATGAATCAAAGTCCCATAACACAAAGGGGAGGTTCATCATATGATACAGAAGCTGCATGAGGTGGTTTGGGGACCGGTGCTTTTGACGCTGCTTCTGGCAGTTGGCATAATCTACACCCTTCGTTCCAGAGGTTTTCCTGTGTTGGGGATCAACGTGTGGTGGAAGGAAACGATAGGAAGTCTCTTTCGGGAAGATGGGGGGACAAAGAAGCAGAAAAGCAGGTATGTCACAAAAGGGCAGGCAGCCTGTACCGCACTGGCGGCTACCATAGGGACAGGGAATATTGTGGGAGTTGCCACAGCACTGACAGCCGGAGGGCCAGGGGCCATTTTCTGGATGTGGGTTTCAGCGGGGATCGGAATGGCTACAGCCTACGGGGAGACATGGCTTGGAATCAAATACCGATATAAGAACAGACAGGGAAGGTGGGTATGTGGACCGGCAGTGTACCTGGATCGGGGGCTTCATATGCCATTATTGGGAATCTTCTACGGAGGACTGTGCCTTATGGCCTCGCTGGGAATGGGAAGTATGGTTCAGTCCAACGCCATTGCTCAGACAATGCAATTTTCAGCAGGCCTGCCGCCAATTCTCTGTGCAGTAGTTGTGACAACCGTAACTTGCGGCGTAGCTGTAGGAGGGATCCTGCGGATCGGAAAAGTGACAGAGAAACTGATTCCCTGGGCAGCCGGGATTTACATCTTTTTTTCATGTATCACTCTGGGGGCATGCTATGAACAGATACCAGGAGCTTTTGGTGATATTTTTCGTTATGCTTTTCTTCCCCAATCTGCGTTGGGAGGCATAGGAGGGTACGGGATCGGCCAGGCATTCCGGTATGGCATTGCAAGAGGGGTATTCTCCAATGAAGCCGGACTTGGAAGCCTGGCGGGGCTCCATGGGGCCACGGAGGATACGACCCCGGAAGAACAAGGAATGTGGGCAATGTTTGAGGTGTTTTTTGATACGATTGTGATTTGCACACTGACTGCACTGGTAATTCTGTGCGTGACAGGGAAAAATGGGAGCGCCCTGGGGGAGTACGGTGACGGGGCAGTGCTGACAGCAAGCTGTTTCCGTGGGGTATTGGGGAATATGGGAGAGTATCTGGTATCAGGGGCAATGACCATATTTGCATTTGCCACCATGATTGCATGGTTTTTTCTGGGGAAGCAGACTTTGGAAACGGTTTTGGAACAGATCTCGAAGTGGCTTCCGTTAAGAGCAGGAATACGGAAGAACATAGAATGGGGGTATCTGGTTTTATATGGATATGCGGTGTTTTTGGGATGTGTCAGTAACCTGGAAGCTGTGTGGGCGCTGTCAGATATCTGGAACGGAATGATGGCATTTCCGAATATCTTTGCCCTTCTTTTATTGCAGAGGCAAATAAGATATCCGTGGGATAAAAGAAAAACCTGAACATTTCAAAAAATAGGGGGGAAAAGGGAGGAGAGCTGATAACCATAGGCTATCAGCTCGAGTATTATGAAAAAAATCTTATAAGCATTAGACTGGCAACTGCTTTTGTTTCTATGCTCCTAGTATATGCCGGATTCATGAAGAAATCATGTGTAGAGTGTAAAAGGTTTTTGAATGATTTTTGAATAAACTATGAACGGCCTTATAATTTAGGAAAAAGAAACCGATATATTAAAATATGAGAAACTGGAAATGTTTCTCATAATCGGATTGGCAGCCTGTAAATGGCTGCGGAATAATATGACAGAAAGGAGATGAAATGAAATGGCAGTTGGTGGAGTTTCATTAGGATTCAGTCCTTACAACAGCTTCAACAGTTATGGAAGAAGCAATTCTCTGGGTGGCTATGGCAGGAATGATATGCTCAACAGCGAAAGCTGGGTAGACAGTGCCAACGAAGAGGCGGCGAAGCTGAAGGAAAGCATGGGAATTTCCGACACGAGCAATACCAATAAGACGACCAGCTCCAATAACACCAGCATCACAGGGACGACATGCACCAACAAAACCTATGCCAGTGCCAGCAGTATGTCTGTGTTCTTGATGTGATATCAGACTGTTCTTGAAGAGTTGGAGTCTGCTTCCGCGAATCTGACCAGCAGCAAGGCAGGCAATGTATTCCAGAATTATGATGCAGCTCTGGCTAAGAATGACGGCAGCGAGGCAGCACTGAAGGCAGTGGGCAAGGCGGAAGATGACATTGTGGCTTCCATGAAAGACTTTGTAGGAAAGCTGAACAATGCCATGTCTTACCTGAAAGCCAACGCCGGAAGTATTGACGGTGCATCCTATCAGCTGGATTCCCTGAAGAGATCCATTCCGTCCGAAAAGACGCTTTCCGCACTGGGCATCAATTATAATGCGGAAGGACAGTTGGTATTCGATGAGGAGAAGTTCAGAGAGAAGCTTCAGAATGA
>JAETTS010000308.1 GCA_021769025.1 Enterocloster bolteae | reverse complement strand
TTCCCAGAGCATTACCAGAGGCGAGGTTGAGGAGATTCAGGCGGCGGCACTTGCCTACGCTTACTTTATTGCGGAGAGCAATCCGTATATTGATGTATTCCTTCTCCACCGCCAGGTAGACAATGTCAGTGAGACCAATATCAATGTAGCGGTAGGCCTGTGGAAATGTGATATGAACTTCCCGGGAACGGTAAAGCCAACCAGCAAGAAGAAGGCATGGGAAGTGTATAAGGATATGGGGACTCAGAAATCGTTGGAGACATCAGCTTTTGCAAAACAGATTATCGGAATAGAGAAGTGGTCGGATGTGATCCCAAATTTCAGATGGGCGCGGTACGAGTAAGGCTGGGACTCTTATGAAAATATAGATTGAAGTACAGGGAAGAATGTGTTAGAATAACTCTTAGCAAGTTGCACGATGAAAGAAAAATAAAAGGAGTAGTTCGATATGACACAGAAGGAAAAAGGATATGTTGGCTTAGGGGTTATGCTGGTACTGGCGGCTGGCACAGTGTTAGGTTCAGATCCCCTGTACAAAGCGGTGGACAGCATAGCAGCAGGGAATGTAAGCTACACGGCCGGAACCTATACAGGAAGTGCTCAGGGCTTTGGAGGTCCGGTGACCGCTACTGTGACGGTGACCGATTCCGGGATTGAATCTGTGAAGCTTGATGGCAGCGGGGAGACTCCGGAGTTAGGAGGAGCTGCCTTGGAAAAGTTGGGGCCCGCGTTTGTAGAGGCAGGTACATCCAAGATAGATGGTGTGGCAGGCTGTACCATCACCAGCAATGCAGCTATGGAAGCTGTCCAGCAGGCATTGGATCAGGCTTCCGGCAAGATGGATGTGATTGCTGCCCCAGTGAAAGAAGAGCAGACGGAAGCGGCAGCAGAGCCAGCGAAAGAAGAGCAGAAAGAGGCAAAGGCACCGTCAGATGTCACTTATACGCCGGGAACCTATGAGGGTTCAGCAAAAGGTTTCGGCGGGGAGATAAAGACAGAGGTAGTCATTGGGGATTCCGGTGTGGAATCCGTGAAACTGACAGGGAATGATGAGACCCCGGAGTTGGGGGGAGAGGCCTTGAAGAAACTTCCGGATCTGTTTATAGATGCGCAGTCTGCAGATATTGACGGCATCGCTGGCTGTACAGTTACCAGCGACGGAGCGAAAGCAGCAGTTCAGGCGGCGCTGGATCAAGCCCAGTAGCATAGGATTTGATTTGGGCAGCTGGGAAGGATAATTCAAAGAGGGTGTTGTCAGATATGGTCAGCACCTTCTTTTTGATGACGGGTACTTTTGGAACGCTTTGCGCCTGAAGGGGAATAATGGGATGAGAGGGGAAAGGCAGGGGAAGGAAAAAGCGTTTATCAGGAGGAATTATGAATTCAGGGAAAGCGGCGGCGAAATGGGTGGCAACGTATGGGATGCTGATTGGGCTGGCATGTATATTCAGCTATGTGGAGGCCATTGTTCCTGTTCCCATACCCATTCCCGGTGTGAAACTGGGGTTGGCCAATCTGGTGGCGATCGTAGGGCTCTACACAATAGGGGTCAAAGGAACGGTGGCAGTATCTCTGGTAAGAATCGTTTTTGTTGGATTTACTTTCGGCAATGCCTCCAGCATGATCTACAGCATGGCAGGAGGAATCGTCAGCCTGGTTCTCATGATTCTGTTTCAGAAGATGAACTGGTTCAGTCAGATTGGGGTCAGCATCATTGGAGGCATCGGCCATAATATTGGCCAGTTAACTATGGCGGCTTTGATTACCCAGACAGCAGGTGTATTTTACTATCTGCCGTTTCTGATGGTGGCCGGAGTGGTGGCTGGGGCTGTCATAGGGCTTTTAGGAGGTTTGGTGACAGTTCGGGTTCAGAAGATGATTCAAAAGTTGTAATAAAAGAGGATGTAAAAAGAAAGGGGAATGGTTATGATTTATCAGGCAGTCAGAAAATTGGTGCAATATGGTCTTAATACAGGACTGATCATGGAGGAAGATGCAATTTATGTGACCAATCAGATTCTGGATGTGCTTGGCTTGGATGAGTATGAGGAGCCAGAGCACAAGGAGGAACCATTGGATCTGGAAGCGGTTTTGAAGGAACTGTTGGATTATGCCTGCGAGGCTGGAATCCTGGAGGACAGCGTTACCTACCGTGACTTGTTTGACACCAGGTTGATGAATTGTCTGATGCCCCGGCCCAGTCAGGTGATCCATGAATTCTGGAAACATTATGAAACGTCGCCGGCAGAGGCAACAGAATATTTTTATAAGCTTAGCCAAGATTCAGACTATATCCGTCGGTATCGCGTGTGCAAAGATATGAAATGGACTGCAGGCACGAAATACGGGGATCTGGATATCACAGTGAATCTGTCAAAGCCGGAGAAAGACCCGAAAGCCATTGCAGCAGCAAAATTGGCAAAGCAAAGCGGTTACCCCAAGTGTCTTCTGTGTATGGAGAATGTAGGATATGCAGGCCGGGCGAATCATCCAGCCAGGAACAACCATAGAATTATCCCCATCACCATCAATGACAGCCAGTGGGGATTTCAGTATTCTCCCTACGTGTATTATAATGAGCACTGCATAGTCTTTAATGGACAGCATGTGCCTATGAAGATTGAGAGGAATACCTTTGTCAAGTTGTTTGATTTTGTTAAGCTGTTTCCCCACTATTTCCTGGGCTCCAATGCGGATCTGCCAATCGTAGGCGGCTCCATCCTAAGCCATGACCATTTCCAGGGCGGGCATTACACCTTTGCTATGGCGAAGGCCGCTATGGAACGGATGTTTGTGAAGAAAGGTTTTGAGGATGTGGAGGCAGGCATCGTGTATTGGCCTATGTCCGTGCTGCGTTTGAGAGGGAAAGATTCAGACCGGTTGGTGGAACTTGGAACAGAGGTGCTTACGGCATGGCGCGGATATACGGATGAAGAGGCATTTGTTTTTGCTGAGACGAAGGGAGAGCCCCATAATACCATTACTCCCATTGCCAGGAAGAATGGGGAGTATTTTGAACTGGATTTGGTTCTGCGGAACAATATTACAACAGAAGAATTTCCGCTGGGCGTATACCATCCCCACCAGGAACTGCACCATATCAAGAAGGAGAACATCGGCCTGATTGAGGTGATGGGCCTTGCAGTTCTGCCGTCCAGGCTGAAAGAAGAGCTGGCTCTCTTGGGAGAATACATACTGGAAGGGAAAGATATTGGAGCCAACGATGCTATCGCAAAGCATAAACAGTGGGTGGATGAGTTCCTGCCAAACTATGATCATATTACGCCGGAAAATGTACAGGATATCTTAAAGAAGGAAGTGGGCCTGGTGTTTGAGCGGGTTTTGGAGGATGCCGGGGTGTATAAATGTACAGAAGAAGGCAGAGCCGGATTTGAGAAATTCTTAAGCAGTGTTGGATTTGAGAGGACAAAGTAGAGAACGAACCGCAACATTAGCTATATAGAAACACTAGCCAAATAGAAACTGAAAATAAAATCCCCCAGCATTTGCTGAGGGATTTTTGATCCATTGAAGTAGGAAGCTATGCACTGCGTCTTAAGGTAAATATGCTTCTCGAATGGGCATTGCCCCGTTCTCTGACAAATTGATGTCCATAAACCATGGGATACAGTCCATACGCCATCAGCATGCTTCCCATAACATCTACAACAGAATGTTGCTTTAAAACAACGGTAGACAGGCAGATGGATACGGCCAGTACCAGGGACGTGACCTGAACCCAGCGGTGATGCTTAAAGTGCTCGCTTTTCATGACAGACACGTGGACTGCAATGGAGTTAAACACATGAACACTGGGAAAAATATTGGTGGAAGTATCGGCCTGGTGAAGCTTCCACACCAGCCATGAGAATACATTCTTCTCTGGATCCACCACAGGGCGCAAGTCCGTGCCATTGTGGAATATGGTGCAGATGATCAGGCTTATGGTCATACCAGTAAAAAGGTAGGCACACAGTCGATAATAATCCTCCTTATCTCTAAAAAA
>JAETTS010000307.1 GCA_021769025.1 Enterocloster bolteae | reverse complement strand
ATTCACTTCCTCATCCCTGAATATGAAAAAGATAGCCTCTATATCCTGTCTGGAAAATGGCCTTAACCGCAATCGCTCTGTCTCTATCCGCGGTGTATTTATAGTGTTTTCCTGCATTTTTCTCCTCCTTTCGCCAAATCTCCCTTGTAAAATACCCTGCCAATTCTCTTTTCAGTTGGATTAGTTGAAATTCCCTTTTATTATACGTATTCTTCTGTCATATCTCAACCGTCTTTTTGTCTTTTTCTGAAATCCGGGAATTTTTAGCAGAATCACATTTTCATAAGCCGGCTTTACACCTTTCAATCCTTTTGCTATAATACAAATATCACATCAAGCAGCATCGTACACATAAAGCTGCGAACCAAGAGGTAATGCTCATGAACATCACAATGGCACTTAATTACATGTCGTTTTCCAGGCCTGCCGCCATGCCTTTTTCCCCTCTGGGCCAGACACCAACCATGTCTCAGGCAGCCATACAACCACTGGGCTCTCCAAACGCACCAGACAGTCAAAGAGTCTTTGGGCAGCCGGACTATGACACCTACGAATGCCAGACCTGCAAAAACCGTACCTACCAGGACGGATCCAATGACATGGGAGTCTCTTTCAAGACACCTACCAAGCTAAGTCCGGAAAAAGCGGCCTACGCGGTCCGTGCCCATGAGTCTGAACACGTTGCGCGGGCATGGGCACAGGCACAGAGAGAGGATAAGGAGGTCGTCTCTCAATCCGTCACTTACCGCACCGGGGTCTGCCCGGAATGCGGCAAAACCTATCTTGCAGGAGGTACTACCCAGACCGTTTTCCGTTCCGCTCCCGAGACCTATGAGAAGGCACCGGCGGAGAAAGGAAGGTATCTGGATGTTCTGGCTTAAGCCATGAAACAAACGCAAATACGCTCTCTTTTGAGAAACCCATCCAATAGCTGGACATGGTTCTCAAAGAGAGCGTATTGAGAAATTACCTTCTTTGCATATCATTGACAGTATTTGCACTATCTATGGCATCTTTCTTTTCCACCACATACGTTTTCAGCGTCACAACCGTACTGATGATATCAAACACAGCCTAAAGCTGCCACACATCATGAATTCCAGACGGCTTTTTTCCATCTTCCCTATGCCTTCTCAGATGCTTTATGTTACAGATTCCCACACATCCGCTTTGGACGATCATGGTACAGGTATAGATAATCGGAACCGGAACTAGAAGGATCATAATTCCCCTGGATGCACCTACCAGAATAAACCATATAAGAAAACTGTACAGGAAATTCACTATATAAAATGGAATGGTTTTTAGCTTCAACTGCTTCCAGGCTTTTAGCAGTTCCTCCCATTTTTCCTGCCTGTATGCCACTACTGCCATAGCTGCACAAACCCAGCCAATGATCTGGACAGCCACGGTTTCCAGCCAGTACAATAAGAGCAGCCCCACTCCAGCTGCATTCCATCCGTCTTCCATGCAGAGAATAAAAATCCCCACAGGAACTCCGATACAGAAAAGCAGATGCAGATACATTGCCCATAAAAATACATTTGCAGACTTCATGACGGTTTCTTCCTTACACAATAAATGATTAAAAATGGTTTTCTTATAGATTAGCATAAAGCGCACCCTGAATCAAGGGGGTGATGCTCCCTCATGAATGGTTCTCATTTATGGTGGTGCTGCCTGCTTATCACTGCCCTCATCCCGTCATCCACATTCTGAAGATCCAGTTTTAGCCCATGGAGCCCTAAAATCTTCCTTGCCAGAAAAAGCCCCATCCCCATATGGCCGTCCCTCCTGTTCCGGTTTTTGTCTCCACTGTAAAAAAGTTCAAACGCCCGGCGGAGCTCCTCTTCACCCATCGGTTTTCCCGTATTCTCAATGATACACCGCTCCTTCTGGGTTTTGATCTCAATTCGCCCTCCGTCCACATTATACTCTACAGCATTTCCCAGAAGGTTCCAGACTGCTTTGGATAAATATTCCCGGTCTCCCTTTACCTGGAATTCTTCCTCTGCATGAATCTGTACATGAAGATGCCTCTCCTGAATCATCGGCTGAAACCGTTCCATCTGCTCCCGCACCAATTGGGAAAAACCGACGGCCTCCTTATCAAGAATCAATTCTCCTGAATCCAGCTTGGACACCTCGATCATCTTGACCACCAGCTGATCCATCTCCTCGGTCTGGCCAATAATCTGATCCAGGTAATACTCCCGCTTTTCCTCCATGTTATGCTCCATCAAATTCTCCGCAAAATTCCGGATCACCCCCAAAGGTGTCTTTAACTCATGGGCTATTGCATTGGTAAAATCTCTTCTGGCCTCCTCCAGGGCCTCCTGTTTCTCATAGGCTTTTCCAAAGGCCACAACAATTTTAGCCATACACACAAGAGTCAATGCAAGTCCAGCCAGATACACATACTTCATGTAATCTATCGCTGCCATCCACGGCCTGCTCTCCATACGGATCTCCATGTAGGAAAAGGGATCACCTACCATTCCCACCTGCAACTGATACTTCCCCCTGTAGTACCATCCGTCTGAGTCAACCACCAAAGGTGGCCCGTCAATCACGCCCTCCCAGGAAAATTCCCCTTGTTCCGGAATCCCCTGAAGATACTCACTTCTGTTCCACTGTTTCCAGCTGTCATAAGATCCCATATAACTGCTTAAAAACGGAAAGGTAAGATAGGTGCTGAAGACGTTGCCGGTTTCCAGAACCGCCTCCTCAATATCCGGATTGATCCACTGCCACACAATCTGGCTGTCTGTCTCATAAAATGTTTTTATGTTTTCCGACAGTTCCTCACCAGTCTGGTAATCCACCATCACATTGGTCTCATAGCTGTGATGGCCGCCGTTTAAGGGATCCTCATACCGCTCCCCCTCTTCGTCCAGACTGCTCTCCTCCGTCCACTCAATCTTCTGGACATACATTCCCCACAGTTCACTTCTCTCCCCAGGGGAGATTCTGATAGAAAACCGGTATATCCCCGGAGTTTCCGGCCCCTGGTTCTTTATATCCTCCCAACAGTATCCTGCAAGAATCTCCTTCTCCTCCCGGGACAAATAGTCATCCAGGCCGAAGGATTCATATTCTCTCCTCTTCCCTCCTACCCAGCCAACAGCGCCTCCTTTGATCTCATCCCTGCTCCTGGCAATCAGGTGTTTCTCCCTGTCATAAAATCCAAGGGAGATCTGCAGATCCTCGCTGTCTATCCGCCAGAGATAGTCATTTGCCAAAGACTGATAAAAGCCTTTGCGGGTCGCCTCGTTCTCCCAGCCCTCCTCCTCCACAGCAAATTCCCGTTCTGAAGCCATTCGAAGAAGATAGGCTGTATTCTCCTCAAATCTTCTGGCATAATCCTCTGTGAATTTTTCCTTCACCAGCCAGGTTGCCAGCCCCATGGTTAAGACATACACAGCCAGAAATCCGGCTGCCACTGGTTTCCACAAGCGTTTTTTCTTTCTTCTCATTTTTCCACCTCCAGACGATAACCAGATTTGCGCACCGTTTGGATGATGCAGCCGCAAGAGCCTATGGCTTTCCGAAGCTTTTTGATGTGATTGTCAACCACTCGTTCATTTCCATCAAAATCATATCCCCAGAACCGGATCAACAGCTGTTCCCTGTTAAAGATCCGCCTGGGATTTTCCAGAAAGAACAGGAGCATCTCATACTCTTTGGGAGGAAGGGGCAGAAGCTGGCCGGCTTTCCACACCTGGCGGCTTTCTCTATCCACCTTCAGGCTCCCTGCCTCCAGCCAAATACCTTCTCCACCCGCCCCTCTCCGGATCCTTCCAGTCAGTGCCATAGCCTTTGCATACAGCACAGGCAAGGAAAAGGGCTTGGTCACATAGTCATCCGCTCCCAGGGAATAGCCATTTAGCTTATCTTCCTCTAAAACCCTGGCTGTGATGAAAATTACCGGTACATCGCTGGTTCTTCGGATCTGACGGCACAGGGAAAATCCATCCATCCCTGGCATCATCACATCTAACAGGATCAGGTGAAAGTGGTCTTTCTCA
>JAETTS010000306.1 GCA_021769025.1 Enterocloster bolteae | reverse complement strand
TCTGTCGGCAGCCGTATGGGCAGACACATCTGACACATAGGAAAACACAAACATTATGCTTAAAAGCAACGTCCCAAGCACGGCAGCCATATTACGTTTCTCTTTCATTTGCCTTCCTCCTACATTATACTGATCAGAAAGAGCGCAGCATATACTGCAGCCCCCACCGCGCCTGTCAATCCCAGCAGCCATTTTCTGTACAATTTCTTGTCTAAGGGCAGATCCCCTACCATCTTTCCGCTTTGCCCGTTCATGGCGAACAGATACTGCTGTCCGTTCCATGTAGTATGAAGGAGCCATACAGGGAAAAGGGCGTATTTTATTCTGCTGTTGTTCAGCTGGATGCTGCCAGCCTCCCGTGTGACGGTTGCATATCCCTTCACGGTTGCATCAATCGCATCTTCCGTGCTTTTTCTGATACGCTTGTTGGCCCGACTCATGCTCTCTTCGGCATCCACGTCATATTTGTCCGCCAGATATCCTGCCAGATAGGCTGTCTGGAAATTCACTGCCGCCGAGAAGTCAAAGGGTTCCAGGGATTCCATCAGGTCATCGGCCATTTTTTGGGATCCATCCACAGGAACATTCTCAAATTGAAGGTTTCCACTTCTGCTCACTGTATAATAGCTGGTTTCCGTATAGTCGTATTGGCTGTCGCTCCATGTCCTGACTCTGGTTGCCTTATAGCGCATATCCCCCCAGGCATCTGCATCAAACAACCAAAACGGAACATATACACCTTTTACCTCGTCGATGTGGTTCTCATCCTTGAATACCTTGGGAAGCAGGCGTTTTCCCATATAATGCTTCCTAAGCGCCTCTTTTGCCGCCTTTTTATCCAACTTAAACGGAATCACACAGTCAGGCTTCATGGATCCGGAGAATTGATCCATCATGACAACCGGATTTCCACAGAACGGGCATGACGTGGCCCCGGTATTCTCATCACCTACGATTTCTCCTCCACAGGATTTGCAGACATAGGAACGAAGCCCGTCTGCCTCACCCGTCTGCCAGGAATCCCCTCCCTTGGTCTCCCATATCATATCATCAGCCTGCTCATGTTTCAGTTCCTCATCATAGCCTGCCAATGTTTCCATCTCAAATTCCGTGTCGCAATAAGGGCACTTCATTTTTTGTATTGTGCTGTCAAAGGCAATGGCCCCTCCGCAGCACGGACATTTATATTCCTGTATCGCTGCCATCCTACTGGTTTCCTTTCTTATTATTCAAATAAATGACCGCATCCATCTCATGACGCGGCCATACAAGGTTCTTCTCACCAATCAACAACACATCCCATTATGCCCTGTCATGCTCGTCAAAGGGATCGCCACATTCCGGACAGAATTTCGGTGGATGGGTGGGATCCTCTGGCTGCCAGCCGCACTTGTCGCACCGATACAGGGGCGCGCCTTCTGGCTTCCTGGCTCCGCAATTCTGGCAGAACCGCCCCTGGTTCACTGTGCCACAGGAACAGGTCCATCCTCCTGGCTGTATCCGCTGAGGTTGCGGCGCAGCCTGTGCCGTATGTTGCCCCATTGCAAAAAGGTTCTGCGCATTCATGCCGCCTCCCGCGTTCATTGCCATTCCCATACCCATAAATCCTGTCATAGCACCGGAGGCATTGGAGGCAGCCGCTTTCATGGCATCCGCCTGGGCTCCTACGAGAGTGGCTCCAGCCATATTAGGGTTTTGCATAACCGCTGTGCGCTGAAGCTGCTTGATCATCTCTGCATCCTCCTCAGGCAGGGTGACAGAGCCAAGAGCAATGGTAACCACCTTTAATCCACGCAGCTCTTCCCATTTTTTCGAGAGAGCGATATTCATCGCCTCCTCCAATTCTGTATTGTGGGAGACAATCTGGTTGGGTCGAAGTTCCAGATTGGAAAGCTTTCCAAACGCTGGCTGCAGCGCGCTGATAAACTCCGTCTTCAGCTGGCTGTCCAGTTTATCCCTGGTATACGCCTGCTCTACATTTCCACAGACATTGGTATAAAACAGCAGTGGATCGGCAATCTTGTAGGAGAATACGCCGGAACAGCGTACTGAAACATCCACATCCAGTCCGATCTTGGAATCCACAACCCGAAATGGAATCGGATTCGGTGTTCCAAATTTGTTGTCGATCAGTTCCTTGGTGTTGAAATAATACACCCGCTGATCCTTGCCCGTGCCGCCGCCGAATGTAAACCGCTTGCCGATGGTTTTGAAGGTGTCCTTTATGCCTGCTCCAAGTCCCCCTGTGAAAATACTTGGCTCTGTGGAAGTATCATACCGAAATTCGCCAGGTTCCGCGCACACCTCCACAATCTTTCCCTGTTCCACAATGATCATGCACTGACCGTCTGCCACAGCAATCACGCTGCCATTGGAGATAAGATTATCGCTTCCTTTTGTATTGGAAGAACGTGAACCAGCGCGTCTTTTACCTTTTGTGACCATTACATCCTCTTCCATTGCCTCACAGTAGAAATATTCTTTCCACTGGTCTGCAAGTACGCCTCCAAGGGCTCCCATTCCTGCCTTAATAAGTCCCATATGAAAAACTCCCTTCTATGTATTTTTTTCCTATATCCCAAGGATCTGGCGCTTTTTAGCTGCAAATTCCTCTGTGGTGATCACTCCCGCATCCATTAAATCCTTGTATCGTTTAATTTCCCCGACGGGGTCAGTTTCCGAAACAGACAAAGCTCTGCCATCATAGCGGGGGCCATTCAGTTCCCCTCGGAATCCTTTCCAATAAGGATGGTCGATAGCCAGTTCCACATAGAAAGACTTAAGTGGGATTGGCAACTCAATGTCCCTTTCTTTCTGTTTTTCTTGTTCCATCTGCTCATTTATCTGCTGCTGCATGGCAATCTGGGTAATCAAAGCTGACAAGGATCGGATGTGTTCCGGAATATCCGTCTTATGGCATTTTAAGACATCCCCCACGCTCTCAAAAATCGGTGTGTTATCCTCTAAGATATGAAAGGATACCAGATTGGAAGACTCAAATACCAGTGATGTCTCTTCGTCCTTCAGGCGAAACAGGCCATTGTCAGTATCTAACAGGAGATTGTCAGCCGCATAACCAGGAACCAGGCGGAGCCGTTCCGTAAAAACATCCCGAAGCCTTTTATTCTCATTGTAAAAGTCCATGTACAGACGGAAGTCAGCAAGGGTCATTGTGCTAAGCATGCCATCTGGCAGATCCACCTTACGGCTGCATTCCTTGCAGATGGGCATCCCTTCGATAAAGGCAGCAAAAAATCTAGGGGTAGGGCTGTTGCAGATAGGGCATGTTTTTTTACTGTTTGTGAATAATCCCATAGCTGTCTCCTCCTTATTGTCGATATGTTCTCTTAAAGCCTGGCCAAAACAGGCCCGGAGAGATTCCAGGCGTACAACGTAAAACCGTCAAAAAAGCTGCTTCCAATCAGATTCCTTTCTATCGGTTAAAGATCTGGAGCAGCTTTTTTGTGTTTATATGATCTAAAATTTATTGATTATTCCACTGTTACAGATGCCAATATATCCGTAATAATCTCATCCGTTACAGCATCGTCTGTCGGATAAAGATAATTCACCACATAGTACCCGCTGCCGTCGTCTATAAAATAATATTGTATGACAGCATTCATCTTCCCAATACTCAAAGAGCAGGTGCCAAATGCCGCTACTGCTGTGGCTCCGTCTGGCTGTTCAACGGTGCCCACATTGTCGATGGCCGCCTCATCCCCATATCCTCTCACGATCTCTGCAAATACTTCTTCTGTAAGCTGATCTGGACTGGCTGTCTCGTCTGCTATGGGGCCAGTGATTGTGACAATTACCGTTTTGTCCGGATTTGTAAAAGCTGCCTGACCCTCAACTCCGCTATCAGCTGATACAAAGTCTGAAGGAAGCCCGATCAAAAGACCATTGGCCTCATTATAGATTAACTCAATCTCTCCGCTATCCTCTTCGGTAGGAACCTCTTCCTCTTCGGCAGAAACGGTTTCCGTTTCAAGCTCTGATTCCTCAGCCGGTTTCTGTACAGAAGTTTCTGCGCTACTGGTAGCAGCTGCAGAGGAACCACTGCCAGCATCCGAATCAGAACCGCCGCAGGCTGTCATAGAAACACCCACAACAACGCTCAACATCACTGCCAAGAATTTCTTTTTCATAATGCTCTCCTTTTGTCCATACATTTTTGTAATTGAAATGTTCATGATCTAGTTTACCGTAACAAGCGGGAAAAAGAACGTCTTGTCATGAATCGACTGAAAATTGCACTGAATCGACAACATTCTTCTCCACTAAAAGTAAAAAGGCTGCCGCAAACAATACGGCAAGCCTCTTTATGGTTCACTCTTCTGGCTGTATTTTCTTTTTCCTGAATAAAAAACGGGGCAAATCCGCCATGATTCTCACGCCTGCCATCTTCTGGGAGGCCAGTATGCCTACGCAAATCAAAAGAAAACCGCCTGCAATCACAAGGAAAAGGACCAATTGCGTTTCATGCCGGCCAAGGGGGACGCGCTTCTTTTCATTTTCAGGAGACCGTACCGCCTCCTTGGCTACATCCAACCGGTTGAACACAATGTCTGGCAGCTCTTCTTCCCAGCTTAGTCCCTCCTCCATATCTGATTCTTCCACAGACGCAGGTACTGGCCCATATGGCATGGAAACAGATAATTGGGGCTGGCTGGCAGATTCTGTACTGGCTTTTGGCATGTGGTTTCCCAGGTCATCGGATACCACCTGCTGCTCCTGGGGGTTACTCTCTGATTCTGGCATTGATTCCATCTCTACTTCTTGTGGAAGTCCAGAGCGCTGCCCTCTCTCTCTGTTGCCGCCTTTGCTGTCTGAACTTACACCGCTTTGGTCTATGCCGCTATCTCCCGTTTCCGGACGAAGATTTTCCTCTTCCTCTTGTCCTCCAGGCTCTTCAGACGGATTTGATATGGCTTCATCCTTTGGCCCCAGTGGCAGTCCTGGACGTTGCCCTTCTCCTGCACCGCCTCCCTCAATCTCTAGATTGGCGTTGCCCTGATTTGGGCCGGAATCTCCTGCATCTGGCATAGGCTTTGACTCTTGAATTTCAGATTCATCAGGCGGTTTGGGCAACGGTTCACTCTCTGATTCCTGGGGCAGTCCTGGACGCTGCCCTTCTACTGTACTGTCGTCTCTGTTATCTGCTCCGGCATTGCCCTGGTTTCCACCGGAACCTCCTATGTCCGGAAGATGAATGGGTTTCTGATAGGTACTGGGCCATGGAAGGACAATCTGCCTTCCGTCATATACACCGCCCTCGATTTTAAGTCCCACCAGGAAGGGCACTGGCTCTTCTTCTGCCTCCTTCGCTTTTATATACGACCGATACGGTTCCTCATCATTTCTCAATAGCAAGACAAAATCGCTGTTGGGAGTGGAGAGCTGCTGGTTGACTGCATCCAGCAACGACAATCCACAATGTTCCACCCATTGGGCCTGGCCTTCCATCCATGTATAGGCGCGGATCGATGTTGCGCCTGTTGGCTTTAAGAAAAATGCCATATGCAGTCCATCATTTTCTGTATACAGCCCGGCATCTGGCTGCTTGTCCTTTGCAACCACGTTTAAGACAATCCTAACTTCCCCAGATTTACTTATATCGGGCTGGTTCATACTTATGGAATGATCCAGCTGGTATATACCGCTCTGAGTAGTCAATAGGGTACCGGCAGGTACTACAAGCTCCTCTGCCGCATCCGAAATCGTTATGCATTGGCCTGCTGTAAGCTTTGGCAGGTTCAAAGGCTTCCACTGGACAGGGCAGTCTACAATATCTTCTCCTACATAGTCGGCCAGTCCTTTGAACAGTTGAATTTCCACCGGAAGTGTATCTGGCAGCAACGCAGATATCTCCTCACTGGAAGCTTCCTCGCTTACTGTAATCTGATATCTGCCATAGTACTGAAACTTCGGCGGCCTCCCCTCACGAATCAATAGTTTAGAACCAAAATTGGCATAGATCTTGTATGTATCTGGGACAGACTGCAAGCCTTCCCTCTGAATGACTGCCTCCTGTGTCTCATAGGTGAGGCCTTCCTCTGTAACAATACGCAGCTTTATGGTAAAATGATCCAGATCTTTGGCAAGATAGCTTTTAAGAGGTTCGTGTTTGTCAAAGAGGCATTTCTGATTCTGAAGAGATTTTAAATCATTTTCATCCTCTGAATTTAGCCATCGCAAATCCCATTCCAGCCCACATTCAACGTAAGATTCCCCGTCTGTCGAACACATTGGCTGGACAAGAATCGTGTCGTCTGCAAAATCTTTAAACATTCCCGACACAATCCAACCCTGGGGGGTATACTCTAAATGGGCTTCAAACATCGGCGTTTCATCCGAAAGTTCTGGATGTGCTTCAGAGGATTCTCCTGGTGTATCAACGCCCAAATGGTGCTCCCCACGATTGTCATGGTATGGCGGTACCCCAGTTTCTGCTTCTGCCTTACTTTCTGCCTCCTCTGTCTCCGCCTCTGTTGTAGCCCCTATCTCCGGTTTCCATTCTGCCTTCGTCTCTCCTTCTGTCGTTGTCTCTGCCTTCGTCTCCCCTTCTGTTGTTTCCTTTTCCTTCACCTCTCCTTCGGTTGTTGCCTCTATCTTCACCTCTCCTTCTGTTATTGCCTCTGTCTTTGTCTCTGTCCCTGTTGTTGCCTCTATCTTCGTCTCTGTCCCCGTTGTTGCCTCTGTCTTCGTCTCTCCTTCGGTTGTTTCCTCT
>JAETTS010000305.1 GCA_021769025.1 Enterocloster bolteae | reverse complement strand
CTGGTGGGAATCCACCTTGCTTCCAGCCATGCATACAAACACACATCCTGGCCCTGCCTGCCTGGAGTCATAGACTACCTCTTCCACAGACAGATCCGGATTCCCCTGGATTACAGTATATGGGAGTTTTTCAAGCCCCTTCCCAATCTTCATTCTCTACCTCCCCATTGATCTTCCTATTCCTTAAAACAGTCCGATAATCTTTCCTTCCTCATTCACATCAATGGCATCCGCTGCTGGCTTCTTGGGCAATCCAGGCATGGTCATGATGGCTCCGGTGATTACCACCACAAATCCGGCTCCTGCAGATACGTACACATCCCTTACATTGATCACAAACCCACTTGGCCTTCCAAGCTTAGTCTGATCGTCTGACAGGGAATACTGGGTCTTTGCCATACACACAGGAAGCTTTCCAAACCCCATCTGCTCAATCCGCGCCATAGCCTTGGAAGCTGCTGGAGCATAGGCCACTCCATCTGCCCCATAGATCTCCTTCGCCACTGTATCCACCTTTTCCTTCAGGCTCATATCATCCGGATAAAGGGGATGGTAATGGCTCTCCTTGGTCTCAAGGGTCTCCATAACCTTCTTGGCCAGGGCTTCTCCGCCTTCTCCGCCCTTGCCCCATACTTCCGACAAGGCGAAGGCGCAGCCTCTGTCCTCACAGAACTTCTTCACAAACTGATACTCTGCCTCTGTATCTGTCACAAAGGAGTTTAATGTCACAACCACAGGAACATCATACTTTTGTATATTCTCGATATGCTTCTCTAAGTTTACAATTCCTGCCTTCAGCGCCTCCAGATTCTCGCATCCCAGCTCGTTTTTCGGCACACCGCCGTTGTATTTTAATGCTCTGACTGTGGCCACCAGAACCACTGCATCCGGCTTTAAGCCAGCCTTCCTGCACTTGATATCCAGGAATTTCTCTGCGCCTAAGTCTGCGCCGAAACCAGCCTCTGTCACCACAATATCCGCCAGCTTAAGGGCTGTCTTCGTGGCTCTCACGCTGTTGCACCCATGAGCGATATTGGCAAATGGGCCGCCATGAACCAGTGCCCCGGTGTGCTCAAGAGTCTGGATCATATTGGGCCTTATGGCATCCTTAAGAAGAGCCGCCATAGCTCCCACCCCATGGAGATCCGCGGCCGTCACTGGCTCCCCCTCATAATTATATGCCACAATGATTCTTCCAAGACGTTGTTTTAAGTCCTCCATGTCATCTGCCAGACACAAAATGGCCATGATTTCAGATGCCACGGTAATGACAAAATGATCCTCCCTCACAAAGCCATCTGCTTTTGCTCCCAATCCCACCACAATGTTGCGGAGGGCACGGTCATTGATATCCAGGCACCGTTTCCACAGAATCTGCCTGGTGTCAATCCCCAGGGCATTGCCCTGATGAATATGGTTGTCCAAAAGAGCCGCCAAAAGGTTGTTAGCTGCTGTTATGGCATGGAAATCCCCGGTAAAATGAAGGTTTAAGTCTTCCATGGGAACCACCTGGGCATAACCTCCTCCAGCCGCTCCTCCCTTGATGCCAAAACAGGGGCCTAAGGACGGTTCTCTGAGGGCAATGAGCGTCTTCTGCCCCAGGCGTTTCAGTGCATCACCCAGACCCACACTGGTTGTGGTTTTTCCTTCTCCTGCCGGAGTGGGGTTGATTGCTGTCACCAGAACCAATTTCCCGTCTGGACGGTCCTTGATCTGATCCCACAGCTCATCCGTCAGTTTTGCCTTGTACTTGCCATAAAACTCAACCTGGTCCTCTCCGATTCCATAGGAAGCCGCAACCTCTCCTATGGGAAGCATGGTTGCTTCCTGGGCGATCTGAATATCTGTCTTCATAAGCCTAAATCCTCCTTCATTTATATGTAAAGTTAGTGAAACCCATGGTTACTCCTTTAACATCTCCTGGAATTCTTCCAGGGTCATCAGAACCTTCCTGGGCTTGGTGCCCTCCTCCTCGCCGACGACTCCTGCCTCCGCCAGCTGATCCATGATTCTGGCCGCACGGTTGAATCCGATCTTAAACATCCTTTGGAGCATGCCGATGGATCCTTTTTCTTTCTCGATGATAAATTTCCCTGCCTGGGCAAAATACTCATCTCTTCCGTTGCCCTTAGCCTCTGCCGGCCCTGAAAATACAGGCATGGCGATCTGGCTCTCAATCTCCTTGTGGTACTCTGGCTCCGCATTCTGAGCAGTTAAAAACTCCACCACCTCCGCAACTTCCTGATCTGACACAAACGCTCCCTGCACACGCTGAGGCTTCTGATAACCGGAAGGATAAAACAGCATGTCCCCCTTTCCCAGAAGCTTCTCCGCACCGTACATGTCGATAATGGTGCGGGAGTCCACGCCGGAAGACACGGAAAAAGCAATCCTGGATGGCACGTTGGCTTTGATCAGTCCGGTGATAACATTGACCGACGGCCTCTGGGTTGCAATCACCAGATGGATGCCGGCCGCACGGGCCAACTGGGCCAGGCGGCAGATGGCATCCTCCACCTCCCCGGGAGATACCATCATCAGATCCGCCAATTCATCGACGATTATGATGATTAACGGCATCTTCTGAGGCTTATTCTCACCTTCAATGTCTCCTATGGATTCAATCTTTGCGTTGTATCCCTGGAGATTGCGGACATTGTACTGTGCAAACTTTTGATAACGGTCCATCATCTCTGCCACAGCCCAGTTCAGCGCCCCAGACGCTTTCTTCGGATCCGTTACCACTGGAATCAACAGATGGGGAATCCCGTTATAGGCGCTTAACTCCACCACCTTTGGGTCGATCATGATCATCTTCACGTCATTGGGATTCGCCTTGTAGATCAGGCTCATGATCAGGGTGTTGATGCATACCGACTTTCCGGATCCGGTGGCTCCTGCAATCAGAAGGTGAGGCATCTTGGCCACATCTGTCACCACCACCTGGCCTCCAATATCTTTTCCCACGGCAAAAGCCAGCTTGGACTTGTTGGTTTTAAACTCTTCCGACTCCAACAGTTCCCTCAGATAGACCACATTGTTTTCTTTGTTGGGAACCTCGATTCCCACAGCAGATTTCCCTGGAATCGGTGCTTCGATACGAATGTCCGCTGCCGCCAGATTCAGCTTGATGTCGTCGGCCAGTCCTACGATCTTGCTGACCTTCACTCCCTGTTCCGGATGCAGTTCATACCGGGTAACCGACGGGCCGCAGCTTACATTGGTCACTGTCACGCCTACGCCGAAATTTCTTAAGGTCTGCTGTAGTTTTATGGCAGTTTCCCTGTACTCCTTATCTGACGCAGAGCCAGCAGAGGATTTCCCCTTCTTCAACAGATGAATAGGAGGAAATTCATATTCTTTCGGCACCATCATCTCTTCCTTCATCTGCGAAGGCAGGATCACATCCCCGGATTCCCTGGCCTCCTCCCGTCGTTTTTCCACCTTCTTTTTCAGTGCTTCCGTATCGGTCTCGATAATCTTCCCTGTAGAGGTCACCACACGCTTGGATTCCTCAGGAATGGAGAATTCCTCTCTGCCGGAAAGGAAGGTGCCAGGCTGGTTTTGCGCCTCAAACTCCCCGTCTGTTTCCACATCATCTGGCCTTAAAGGCTCTTCATAAATCGGCTCTTCCTGAAACCCTGCAGACTCTGCAACATTAGGCTGAGCCATGTGACCGGGATATTCCTCATAATAGGCCTGTTGATCGTCATAATCCGGCTCTTCCTCATAGAACTGGTCATCATAACTGGAGCCCTCCCTATAATCGTCTCCCCGATCGTCATAACCATACATTTCCTCACGAAATTCGCTTTGGCTGTCATCATAGCCAGAATCTTCTTCATAAAAAGAACTTTCCCTTTGGGAATACGGCTCATCCTCCCTATACTCCTCTTCGTGAAATCGGTTGGCCCATCCGTCGAATCCGGAGGAAGGCTGCAATATTTTGGATTCTTCATCGCTGGCAGGGTCTCCTCCTGTTCCAGAGTTCCAGGGAACACAGTAGTCGTCTGTAATCTCCATCTCTCC
>JAETTS010000304.1 GCA_021769025.1 Enterocloster bolteae | reverse complement strand
GCGTTATACTTTGGCATAATTCCAATGAGTACGGTGGGGAATGCCACTGTCCGCTGTGCCAGGAGGAATTCAGAAAGTGGCTGAAGGAACAGTATGGAACCATCGGCCGGCTGAATGATTGCTGGTGTACAACGTTCTGGAGCCATACATATCAGAGTTTTGATCAGGTGGAGAGCCCTTCCCCCATAGGAGAAATGGATCTTCACGGGTTGAATCTGGACTGGAAGCGGTTTGTCACAGACCGAACGGTAGATTTCCTGCGATTTGAGATTCAGACCATCCGGGAGGCAGGAAATGAAAAACCGGTAACCACCAATTTTATGTATGATTTTCTGGGACTGAATTACCGGAAATTTAAAGACGATTTGGATGTGATATGTTGGGACAATTATCCGGCCTGGCATAAGAAAGCGGAATCCCAGACAGCGCTGGACTGCGGGTTTCAACATGATTTCATGCGGTCTGTCAAACACAAGCCATTTCTTTTGATGGAGTCCTGTCCCGGGGCTACCAACTGGCAGCCAGTCAGCAAAACCCGCAGACCAGGAATGATTGCATTGTCCTCTCTCCAGGCAGTTGCTCATGGAAGTGACAGCGTTCTCTATTTCCAGCTTCGGCAAAGCAGAGGGGCGTCGGAGAAATTCCATGGGGCGGTGATTGACCACTATGGCGGGGACGATACCCGGGTGTTTCGGGAGGTCTCTGATCTGGGAAGAACCCTTAAAAAAATCAGGGAGGTTGCCGGGGCATCCATGAGAAAAGAGGCAGCGATTCTCTGCGATACAGAAAGCCGGTGGGCCATGGAGGATGCCAAAGGGCCCAGAAATGAAAAGCTTCCCTTTCAAGATGTGGTTTTAGGGCTTTACGGTGCAGTAAGAAGCTTTGGCGTACACACCGATGTGATCGATATGGAGGATTCTCTGGACGGATATAAGCTGGTGATAGCCCCTATGCTGTATCTGTTCCGTAAAAAGATTCAGGAAAAACTGGCTGACTTTGTAAAACAGGGTGGGACTCTGATCATGACATTCTGGTCCGGAGTGGTGGATGAACATGACCGCTGCTTTCTGGGGCCGGCTCCCGGCGGCCTGACAGACGTGCTGGGACTTCGGTTTGCGGAGATCGATGGCCTGTATGATGGTGAGAGCAACCGTCTGGTTCCGGTGGCTCCGGTTAGAGGCCAGGGAATCGAAGAGGAAAAGAATTGTCGATCCGGCAACGGTCAGTCCGGCCAATGCCGTTCCTACAGTTGCCATTCTCTGTGTGAGTTGGTTCGGCTTAGTACGGCCATGCCGCTTATGGTTTACGGGGAAGATTTCTATGCCGGGGAGCCTGCATTTACCTGCAATACTTATGGATTGGGGAAAGCATACTATCTGTGTACAGCCCCGGAACCGTCTTTTTATAGAGATCTGATGGCAGATGTGATTCCGGAGCTTTTTCCGGAACGTCCAGTGGAATCTGTGCCGGAAGGACTGGAGGTTACGGTTCGGGATAAGGAAGATGCTAGCTACCTGTTTTTACAGAACTTTAACAGGGAGCCTGTGGACGTGGAGGTAACGTGGGAGTTTGAGGAATGCCTTTGCGGGGAGTTTTCTGCAGGAAAGGGCGGCAGAGGAACCGTGAAAGCGTTTGATACAGTGGTGTTAAAGCGGTCTGGCGCTACATTGCAGAAATAGGGAGTGAGGAATAGGAAGAGAGCTTGGCCGCACAGTGTTAGCTGTGGGAACCTGTGGAAGGAAAGGGATGGATGTCATGGTGAAAGAATCGTGTTTCGTGGATTTATTTTTGTTTATGGGGCAATCTAATATGGCGGGCCGGGGAATCGTAAATGAGGAGTGGCCGGAGAAAGCTCCCAGGGTGATTAAGGGAGCTGGTTATGAGTACCGCGCTGTGTCCGACCCGGATGTGCTCCACCATTTGGAGGAGCCGTTTGGCTGTCATGAGAACCGGGAAGGCGGAATCCATGATGGGGTGATGAAAACCGGTTCGATGGTATCGGCATTTGTAAACGCTTATTATGAAAAGACCGGTGTCCCGGTGGTAGGTGTCTCAGCATCGAAAGGCGGATCCAGAATCCTGGAGTGGCAGCCGGATACGCCCTATCTGAACGATACCAGAGAGCGTCTGAAGCAGGCCAGAGATTTCCTTAGGACGCATGGGTATAAAATTCGCCATACCTTTATGCTGTGGTGCCAGGGCGAGTCTGATGGAGATGATCAGATGACGGCCAAGGAATACCAGGCACATTTTATGCGTATGTGGGATGTGATGAAAGCCGATGGGACAGAGTGCTGTTTTCTTGTGCGGATCGGGAACTACAACGGTACGGAAGACAGAAACTATGGGGAGATTATCCAGGCTCAGGATGAACTGCCAGAGGTGTGTAAGGATGTGGTTATGGTGTCCAGATGTTTTGCCGGGATGAGGGAAAGAGGGCTTATGAAGGATGGGTTTCATTACTATCAGAAGGCCTACAATGAGGCAGGTAAAGAAGCTGGGGAGAATGCGTCGGAGTATGTTAACAAATTCTTTTAGTATACAGAATTTGGAAAATGTGGTATGATATTACATGTAAATTTAATGATATGAGAGAGGAGCAAAAACTATGAAACTTTGTAAAGCAAGCTTAGGTGATGCCAGCTGGAAGCAGGCGGGGGTGAAGCTGCCGGGATTTGATGTGGACAAGATGGTATCAAAGACAGAGGAGAGCCCGGTATGGGTACATTTCGGAGCAGGCAACATTTTCCGCGGATTTATTGCCGTTCTTCAGCAGAGGCTGTTAGAGCAGGGGTTGGCAGAAAGCGGAATCATTGCCTCCGATACGTTTGACTATGATATCATTGACAAGATCTATACTCCATTTGACAACATGACCATGATGGTCAGCCTGAATCCGGATGGCTCCATGGACAGAGAGATCGTGGCCAGCGTGGCTAAGGGCGTGAAAGCCAACATGGAAGATGCAGGAGAATATGAGTACTTAAAGAAGGTTTTCCGCAATCCGTCTCTTCAGATGTTAAGTTTTACGATTACAGAGAAAGGTTATGCCCTGGCTAATCTGCAGGGAGAATTTCTTCCTGTGGTAAAGGCAGACATCGAGGCAGGCCCGAAGAAAGCCCATCATGCTATGAGTATTGTGGCAGCGCTTTTGTTGGAGCGTTTTGAGGCAGGCGCCACCCCTATTGCCGTAGTCAGCATGGACAACTGCAGCCACAATGGAGAGAAGTTAAAAAGCAGCGTCGTAACCGTTGCAGAGGAGTGGTTAAAGAAAGGCCATGTAAGCAAGGAGTTTGTGGCATGGCTTGAGGACGAGGCAAAGGTATCCTTCCCGTGGAGCATGATCGACAAGATCACACCAAGACCGGCAGAGGTTGTGGAGAAGGCTTTGGAGGCAGATGGAATTGAGGATATGGCTCCGATCATTACCAGCCGCAATACTTACATCGCACCATTTGTCAATGCAGAGGTTCCCCAGTATCTGGTTGTGGAGGATCGTTTCCCCAATGGACGTCCTGCACTGGAGAAGGCTGGCGTTTATATGACAGATCGTGATACAGTGAATATGACAGAGCGCATGAAGGTAACTACCTGCTTAAATCCGCTTCATACTGCACTGGCTGTTTATGGCTGCCTGTTGGGATATACCAGCATCGCATCCGAGATGACAGATGAGGATCTGAAAAAACTGGTGGAAACCATTGGATACAAAGAGGGTATGCCTGTGGTAACCGATCCTGGCATTTTAAGCCCTATGGACTTTATCCATGAGGTCATTGACCGTCGTCTCCCCAATCCGTTTATTCCGGACATGCCTCAGAGAATTGCAACAGACACCAGCCAGAAGAGTCCGATCCGTTTTGGCGAGACCATCAAGTCTTATGTGGCAAGCAATGAGTTGAACGTTCAGGATCTGACAGCAATTCCGCTGGCGATCGCAGGGTGGCTTAGGTATCTGATGGCTGTAGATGATGAAGGCAAGGAAATGAGCGTCAGCAGTGATCCGATGCTGGAAGAACTGCAAAAGCAGATGGCA
>JAETTS010000303.1 GCA_021769025.1 Enterocloster bolteae | reverse complement strand
AAGACCATGGAGACGCAGGGATTTTGCTTGGAAGTTCCATAAAGGACGGCGACCGGGTGGTGATCATCGAGGATGTGACTACATCCGGTAAATCCATTGAAGAGACTTATCCCATTGTCAAGGCCCAGGGAGATGTGGAGGTTGTGGGCCTTATGGTTTCACTAAACCGGATGGAGAGAGGCAAGGGAAGCAAAAGCGCGCTGGAAGAGATAAAGGAACTCTACGGTTTTGAGGCCAATGCCATTGTGTCTATGGCAGAAGTGGTGGAGTATCTGTATAACCGGGAATGCAAAGGGAAAGTAATGATTGACGATGGAATGAAAGCTGCGATTGATGCTTATTATCAGCAATATGGGGTAAAATAGACAGAGTAAAACAGTAAGGAGAGTAAGCCATGGAAAATGTGTATAAAACGATGCGAAATACAGGCGCGGCGAATATTGCCATAGGGATTATTATGATTGTGACAGGACTTTCTGCGGGAACGCTGGCTATTGTTACCGGCGCAAATTTATTGAAGAAAAAGTCTCAGCTTACGTTTTAAGCCAATGAGTGTCTTGGCTGGTTTACTTTCAGCAAAATAGAAGCCAGACAAGACATTCGTGTCAGTACACTGGCAGTGTTCTGAAAAGAATGCTGCTGTTTTGCGCTTCCATGGAAAGAAAGAATGTATGATTCGAAATACCACAAAACTTCAAAAATTCGGCTGGGTGCTGTTTATCGGGTATCTCCTGGCCTTAATATATTTTATGTTTTTTGCCGAATCCTTTGGGAGAACGGCGGATCCTCAATCGGAATATGCCTATAATTTGGAACTGTTTAAAGAGATCCGGCGCTTTTATGTATACCGGGAACAGCTGGGATTTAAAGCGGTATTTTTAAACCTGGTGGGAAATGTGGTGGGATTTATGCCTTTCGGCTTTTTCCTTCCTGTTGTTAGCCGCAGGGGAAGAAGATGGTACAATGCACTCTTGCTTGGATTTTCATTCAGCCTGTGCATTGAGACGATTCAATTGGTTTTCAAGGTCGGAAGCTTTGATGTGGATGATTTGTTTCTGAATACTATGGGCGGGATCTTAGGATTCTTGCTATATAAGATTGTACAGATGGTTCGTATAAGGAGGATGCTTCGTGCCAGGAAAAAAGAACTCTAAAAAGAAGGGACGTTTTAGGGGGGCGCAGGAGAGGACGAAAAGAGGAGAACGGGAGGACAGAAGCACTGGCCGTATAGAATACCAGCTGGTGGAAGGAGCGTATGGCGGCCTGGAGGTCAGGAAGCGGGAAGTGGATGCCGACAGGAGAAAGCAGGAGAAGGAGGAAGTAAGGAGGGAACTGGAGGCCAGAAGAAAGCGGAAAGAGCAGAACATGGAGCTGGCCAGGGAAGCTGCCGCCAGCCGCGTCTCCTATGTAAGGAAGCCTATGGCGAGGAGAAGCTGGTTTTCCATTGGAATGCTGATAGCTGCCTTACTTTTGGGAGGCGGTGGAATCTACTGGGCGGTTGCCACGAAAGGACAGGCACCTCTTACTTCGGCAGCAATGGTGCTGTGCAGCCTGATTTTAGGGTTTATGTCCTTCTGGTACGGGTTGATCTCGTTTCTGGAAGAAGGAAGGAATTATGTGCTGGCCCGAATCTGCATTGGAGTCAGCAGTGTACTAATGCTTGGATGGGCTGTGACAATTTTTATTGGAATGAGGGGATAGAGCATGTATTGCCAGGAAGAATGGAAGGAAGAATACAGGGTTGTTATGGAACGGTACAGGCTTTCCATCGAGAGGATCCGCCTGATGGAACAGGAGGAGACAGTTTCTCTGCCTTACAGAGATTTTTTTCGCAGAACGGCCAGGTTTATCCTTCTGATCGAGGAGGTGCGCCATCTGTTGGAGAATGGCCGGTGGCAGGCACAGAGCCTGACAGAGCTGCAGGTTCTAAACCGGCGGCTATATGAAGATATCCTGCCGGAAAACTATGAAGCCAGCTATGGTAACCCGGCGTATGCCGCCAGTCAATTAGGCTCTGGTTTTGGGCCGCTTTTGTCGTTTCTCTATGGAGAGATCCGGGGGCAAATTCCCTTTGTACACGAAGGACGCTTAAGGGAGATGACCATTTTAAATGAGTTGTTGATTGAGATTTACAATCGATTTGAGGAGGGCATTCCGGATGAAAGCCAGATACAGGAGGATCTCTATTGGTTCACCAGTGATTATACGGATCTGACTGTGGACTACCGGGTAAGACAAATGCTGGATCCGTCCTTGTCCTTTGCAAAGGATCTGGTCTTAAACCGTGACTTGACGGATATCCGGTACTTGTATGAATATGGAGAGTATGTATCCCATGAGGAACTAAAAATCGCTGGGTTTATGAACCGGCTTCCCCAGGAAACCATCGACCGTATGGCGGACACTTATACGGAAGGATATCGGAAGGGGTTCCAGGTCATGGGGCGTGATTTATCAAAGAAAAAGACGGTGGCGGTTCTTTATCCGTTGGGATTGGAGCGGATGGTAAGAAAAGCCATCGAGAATTTTAATGCCATGGGGCTGGAATGCATTCTCTGCCGCAACGCGGTATGGAGCGTGAACAAAAAGCCAGGAAGAAAATGGGGATTTCACGGAACTTCCCCCAACAAGCAGTATGAATATGACCATCGGCATGATCAGGCTGTATATATGAAGAAAGGGTTTATGGACCGGAAGCTGGCAGTTCTTAGGACCGCATATGAGAACCGGAAAGAGATGGCTGCCGATTATGCCGGGCCTGCAGTGATTGAGACCTTCGGAGAGCCAGGATTCCAGCCGGTGAATAAGCTACAGTGCTTCTCTCTGGATGAAAAACAGGAGAAATTAACGATTGCCTACTCCAACGCTTCGGCCCAGGTTGTCAACCAGTATGTGCCTGGAGATGAGACCAGCTTCACTATCATCGCATTTCCAAAGCCATCCATCGGATCGGATTTTGAGGAGATTTTTCAGGAGACCATCCGCATCAATACCCTGGATTACCAGGTATATAAAGAGATCCAGCAGGCTATCATTGACCGGCTGGATCAGGCGGAGTATGTGATGGTCACAGGCAGGGGGGAGAATCATACCTGTCTGAAGGTAATGCTCCATCACCTGGATCATCCGGACAGACAGACGAACTTTGAAAATTGTGTGGCGGATGTGAATATTCCTCTGGGTGAAGTCTTTACCTCCCCGGTGCTGAAAGGAACAGAAGGACTTTTGCAGGTAGGTACAGTGTATATCGGGGATATCCAGTTTCAAAATCTGCGGATGACATTTGCCGATGGACGGGTGACGGATTATGACTGCGACAATTTTGAGGATCCGGCTCAGGGAAAAGCGTTGATCAAGCAGATGATCCTAAAGAATCATGACAGCCTTCCCATGGGAGAATGTGCCATTGGAACCAATACCACAGCCTACAGAATGGCCAGAAGATTCCATATCGTGGATCGGCTTCCCATTCTGATTGTGGAAAAAATGGGACCCCATTTTGCGGTGGGAGACACTTGTTATAGCTGGGCAGAGGATTCTCCGGTGTATAACCCGGACGGGAAAGAGATCATCGCCAGGGACAACGAGGTGTCCATCCTTCGCAAGGAAGATGTGTCAAAGGCGTATGTCAGCTGCCATACAGATATCACCATTCCCTACGCGGAGCTGGATGAGATCTATGGAGTGGCTGCTTCTGGTGAGAAGCTGCCGGTAATCGCAGATGGAAGGTTCGTGGTTCCGGGGACAGAACTGCTAAATGAGGAACTTGATGATCCCAAATAGGTTTGTCCGTGGTATCTGGACAGCAACAAAAGGTAAGAGTTTGGACGGTGCATGTATATTGGGGCTTTCTGCATAATATACTGTAAAAAAACCAGGAAACGCTTATGGAAATTTATGTAGTCCAGCCAGGGGATACGGTTGACACAATCGCATCGGAGACAAACGCTGAGATATCCTCTATTATTCATACGAACCAGTTGGAATATCCCTACAGGCTTGCCCTCGGGCAGGCCTTGTTGATTTCTAAACAGGGGGATACATTGACAGAGAGCGAGAAAAT
>JAETTS010000302.1 GCA_021769025.1 Enterocloster bolteae | reverse complement strand
ATGCTCTGTTATTTTATAGTACTCACTGATCCGGTAGCCGACTATCCACAAAATGTGATGTCCCTCCGCCAGCAGAAGAATCTTATCCCGCTCCTGCCTGGGAATCTTTTCATCGATCATATATGCCTTTACCGTCTTTCGTTTTCCATCCTTTAATGTAATATAGTCGCCGGTCTGCCTGGTTCTAACAGATAACGTATTTTTTATTGTATCATAATCAAACCATTTCGTATACCGATTTTCTGGAATTTCTTGATGTTTTTTATACGAAAAATGGCTCATTTTCAGAGTATTCACCACGGTTTCTTCCGATTTTTCCACCCATGCCACTTCTTTATTCTCCACACCCGCTTCGATATCTGCCTTCTCATCTGTCTGATCTACAAGATAGGAACCGTTGCCTTCTTGGACATTTCTTTCTTTGGATACAACATTTATCCATATCATTCCATACTCTAACCTTGCCTCTGCCCCATAAGGAAGGCTGATTCTCTTTCCTGTTTCTTTCTCTGCCAATCCGCAAATGGTTTCAATGTGTTTAAAGGTAATGTCTTTCACAGATTCTGTACAGAGACCAATCATCTTCCTGACCAGATATCCCCTCAAAATCTCCGGCTGACTTCTCAGCACCTTTGCCTCTATCCCCCATTCCCATATGTCTTCCCTTCCATTCTCACACTGCTTTTCCTTCCCGTATACTTTCCAGATTTCTTCTGCCTGATTCTCCAGATACTGCTCTGCCTGACTTAGCATTCTTCCAGCATTGATAATATGCGTGACCGCACCTGCATTGATATCTTTGCAGATCTCCGGTATCAGCCTATGGCGCAGACGGTTTCTGGTATAATCCTCACTGGCATTCGTGGAATCCTCGCAGTATGCTAGTTTCTGACTGTGCAGATACTCCAAAATCTCGTTTTTCCCCACACACAAAAGAGGCCGGATTACCGCCCCTCTTACTGCTGCCATGCCGCACAGCCCTTTCAAGCCACTTCCCCGGAACAGATTATGCAGAATCGTCTCCGCCTGGTCCTCCTGATGATGGGCCACCGCAATTTTTGCGCCGCCCCACTTTTCTGCTTCCTCCTCTAGAATCTGGTATCTGACCATTCTTCCCGCCTCTTCTACGGACAGCCCCCTATCTTTGGCATATTTTGACACATCCCGATGTACAATGAGACATGGAAGCTTTCTCCTTTCCGCCGCCGCCTCCACAAACCCTGCATCCCTGTCAGCCTCCCACCCTCGCAGCCCATGATGCACATGAACCACCCGAAGTTCTGCCTGAAGTTCCTCCTTCATCCTTTCCAGCAGATGCAAAAGGCACATGGAATCTGCTCCCCCGGATACTGCCACAATTACCCGATCTCCTGGATCCACCATTTTATATTCCCTGATAAATTCTTGTACCCTCTTTTGCATATCGTCACCTTCCGGCCTGTACACTGCCTCTTTTCCATATCCCGGCTACCAGCACCGTCATATCATCCCTGATTTCCTCTGTAAATTGCTTTGCAAATTCCAAGATCTCCTCCGCCATGTTCTGAGGATTTCTTTTTATGATCCCTCCCAGATATTCTGCCATAATCCCTTCCTTGTCTTCTCCTGGCAGATTGTCTAAAACACCGTCACTGACCATCACAATCCTGTCATCTTCCCACAGTTTTTGGGAAAGAAGGGTTGGTTCCACCTGATGGAACATTCCCGCCGGGACATCGCATGCCTGAAGCAGTTCTACGCCGTCCTCCTTGATCAAAAAGGTAGCCGCCGCCCCCATCTTCATGATCTCCAATACACCAGTGTACAGATCAATACAACACAGGTCAATAGTAGCCGGATGCTGTTCTTCCCCTGCCAACAAAAGAATGGTATTCACAAGTTTCAACGCAGACCTGGGCATATAGCCTGCTGCTAGAAGCTGTTCGGTCAATTCAATTACCTTCTGGCTTTCTTTCCCTGCCGTTTCTCCGGTTCCCATACCATCCGACAGGCTCATCACCAGCTGCCCCGGCGTGTTCTGGCAGAAGGTAAAATTGTCTCCCGAGACCAACTCTCCGCTTTTCGGTGTCCTGGCTACCCCATACAAAACCTGATACGTGCCCTCCTCCACAAAGCGAATAGTGGAAGCTTGCCTTGTAACAATGCTCTTGGAGTTTCTTGCAACAGTCCACATCTGCTGTCCCATAGCCTGCCCCAAAACCTGCGCTGCTTCTCTTGCCATGATACACCTTCCATGATTGGTGCGGACGGTAAGAAAGGCCTCTCTCCGCTTATTATCATACTCTAATATCAGCATATGTTCAACTACCATATGATGCCTTGCAAATTCTTTCCGAATGACCCGTTCCTTAATCGGTGTCAGATCGGCTGCCTGTTCTATTTGCTCCGAAAATTCTTCCAAAATCACTGCCAATTCCCGAAATTGCGCCACAATGGCATCCCGACTTTCCAGATATCGATTCTTCCATGACAGATTCATCGTTGCCTTTCCAAGGTTTCGGTTCAGCTGTCCTACATAATCTCCCTGCCTTTTACACGTTTCCCGAAATAGCCTGGGCATGTCCTCATAATCCACATTTCCTTTCTGTTCAAATGCCCGCAAAAGATAATACAGATAATAACTGTCCTCCTTCTCGCTGTCGGAGTATAAATTACACCGGTTGCAGTCGCCACAGACCATCGCACCAGCCATCTGCATAGCTGCCAACCCATCCTCTCTGGTCAGCCTTCTTTCCGCCGCCCCATCTTCATCAAAAGTTTTGGCCAGCTCTTCTAAGGAACCAGCCATATCACTTAGTTTCTTCGCTGTATATACATGAATATTCGCCATATCCCTGTGAATGTTTTTCCGCTCAAACACAAAAATCCCTCCTGACTTTCAGTGTACTCTCGGAAGCACTCTGCGCCCCAGCATACACTTATATAAGCGCCGGCACAAGATGTACGCCGCTCCCGGCCGCATTATATCACGTCAAAAGGGAAATATTTGTCAAACGGATGGAACAAACGAAAAAAAGTTTTCGACAACGAAAATCTGCAACCGATCCGATCTTCCATGGACAGTTACAAAATACTACTGCGTCGGCTTTAACAGAATCTCATCTGGATTAACCAGACCAAGTTTCTCTTTGGCCACCTTCTCAATATACTGTTTGGTCTGAACATAGACCCGCTGTTCCTCCAGCTTGGCCGCTCTCTCCTGTTCCTGGGCCAGCTGATTCCTTAAACTTTCTTCTTTCATCTGATATTCAAAATCTCTTTGTTTCAGAGACGCGCTGCGCATATTCACCACAACAGCCATGCTGAGAACCACGAATGTAATTCCCACGATCGCCAGCCGGTTCCCCAGCCGTTCTCTCTTTTTCCTTTTGGTTCTTCTAACTGTTTTCATCCTTTCACCTGCTTTGATTCCCGTCGATGTCTTTTCATTTTTATTCTAAAATATTCCTGCCCTTTTTTCAAGCATTTTATTACTCTTTGGCTTACCAGATACTGATACCCTGCCATCCCAAGAAAAACACCTGCAATGACATACGCTCTCAGCCTTCCGTCATTCTGTTGATAGAGAAGGTCAAACGTCGTAAATCCGCTGAAAATCCAATATCCAAAATCTTCTATTCCTATCCAAAATATGTTGTGGGGTATCAGAATTCGAGCCACACGAAAAAAATCATACAATATCATAAGCCATATGCCTGTTCCCACGCTTGAGATTGCCAGCTGCACCTCATAATGAATATTCTGACTCATGCCATGCCTCTCCCTCTTATCTGAATAAGCGGTTAAACAAAGACTCTCCTGATTTTCTGTAGGATTCATTGGAGGAATAGATCAGGCTGTCCACCATTCCATCCATATCCACCTCCCCTTTTTCCAGGGTAAGCCGGCTGATATGTAATTCTTTTCCCTTTATAGTCAAAAGTCCCATATCCGTATCTAAAACCACCTGGTTCTCATCAAAAGCCACCACATCCCGGATGCCGGTAAGACTTCCGCCCTGGCGGTTCTGAAACAGAAGCTTATGGGGCCGCATGCCTGTCTTCTCTTCCATAACAAAAACCTCCT
>JAETTS010000301.1 GCA_021769025.1 Enterocloster bolteae | reverse complement strand
ATAAGGAGGTTTCATCGGGCCATCTGCGGAAAGCTCAATGGAGGAGCCCTGCACAAATGCTCCTGCTGCCATGATTACCTTACTGTCATAGCCCGGCATGTCCCAGGGTTCCGGCGCCACATAGCTGTCAACCGGAGCAGCAGCCTGAATTCCCTGGCAAAATGCGATAACTCCCTCAGGTGTTCCGAGTGTCACCGCCTGGATAATATCCTGGCGCGGCTCAGATGCATTGGGAACTACAGGAAAGCCCAGCTTTTCATAAATGTTTGCAGCAAAAACAGCGCCTTTTAATGCCCCCTTGGTAACCATGGGAGCCAGGAAAAATCCCTGATAGAAGGAGCGATTTACCCCAAGGGAAGCCCCCACTTCCATGCCAAGCCCCGGACAGGTCATACGGTAAGAAGCATTTTCCACACATTCCCTGGTTCCGGCAATATATCCGCCGATCGGCGCAAGTCCGCCTCCCGGATTTTTAATTAAAGAACCCACAACCATGTCCGCTCCCACATCACTGGGTTCCACAATATCTACAAATTCTCCGTAGCAGTTGTCTACCATGCAGATAACATCCGGCTTAATGCTTTTCACAAAAGAAATCAGCTCCCCAATCTGCTTTACAGAAAAAGAGGGGCGTGTCATATAGCCTTTGGATCTCTGAATTTCCACAAGCCTTGTGTTCTCATGAATGGCTTTGCGGATATTTTCATAATCAAAAGTACCGTCCTCAAGAAGATCTACCTGACGGTAAGTCACCCCGTATTCTGCAAGGGAACCCTTGGAAGGACGAATACCGATGACTTCTTCCAGGGTATCGTAGGGCTTTCCGGCAGGAGACAAAAGTTCATCCCCGGGGCGCAGATTGCCGGACAAGGCCACATGAAGGGCGTGGGTGCCGCTGATAAGCTGGGGGCGGACCAGGGCATCTTCTGTGTGGAAGACACTGGCATACACCTGCTCCAGTGTGTCTCTTCCCAGGTCATTGTACCCGTATCCGGTGGTGGCAGCAAAATGGATGTCGCTGACACGGTTGTCCTGCATGGCTTTTAGCACCTTCATCTGGTTGTACTCCGTTCTGGTATCAATGGCCTCAAAGCGTTCCTTTAGTGAGGCTTCTATCTCTTTTCCAATGTGTAATACCTGGGAGCTGATTCCCAGGCACTGATACATGGCTTCTAATTCTATCATGGTTTCTTTTCCATCCTTTACGTTTCTCTGTACTCCGTTTGGGAGGCATTTTCCGATTATTCTATCACAAAAGAGGGGACGCTGTAAAGAATTATGTTATCCTTTTACAGGCGTACTTCCTTTACCTGCGAAAGCATGAATGCAAGCACCTTTTCTCTGTCATTGTCAAATTCCCACAGGTTCAGCCAACGCACATCCCGCTCTCTCTTAAACCAGGTGATCTGTCGCTTGGCGAAGTGCCGGGTATCTCGTTTCATGACGCGGATCGCCTCTTCCAGGCTATAGCGTCCGTCCAGATAATCCAGAATCTCCTTGTATCCCAATCCCTGCATGGACACCATATCGCGGGTGCATCCCATGTGGGCAAGGTGTTTTACCTCCTCCACCAGACCCTTTTGAATCATCTCATCCACCCGCCGGTCAATTCGCTCATAGAGAAGGTGCCTCTCTTCATTTACCACGTAGTAAAACAGATGATAGGGGGAGGTTTTCTGTCTCTGGGTCTCGTTATGGTCAGAAATCCGGGTTCCTGTCTTTTTGTAAAATTCAATGGCCCGGATCACTCTCTTTTGATTGTTGGCATGAATCTGTGCGGCAGCAGCAGGATCCACTTCCTTTAGCATCTGGTGGAGATAGTCCGCTCCCTTTTCCCTGGCCATCTCCTCCAGCTGCCTGCGCAGAGACTCATCGGAATCATTTTCTGTAAAATCAATATCATAGGCCAAGGCCTGAATATAAAACCCGGTTCCTCCTGCTACAATGGGGATGTGGCCCCGGCCGTAGATTCCGTTAAGCGCCTCTTTTGCCATCTGCTGGAACACTACCACATTAAACTCTTTTGTAGGCTCCAGCACGTCAATCAGATGGTGGCGTACACCATCCATCTCCTCCTTTGTGATCTTGGCAGATCCGATATCCATGTGGCGGTAGACCTGCATGGAATCGGCGCTGATGATCTCTCCGCCCAATGCCTTGGCAAGCTTGATGGAAAGACCCGTTTTTCCTACCGCCGTCGGGCCTGTCAGTATGATAAGGGGATTTCTCATATTCATTCCTTTCTATGATACACGAATGGTTCTGCACTTTGTGCTCCCAAAACTTATAACATCTTAAATCTAGCTTTTATGAGCTGGCGCTGCCGTAACATTTCATTGCATATCTCCACAGCGCCTCTGAAACTGCGAAAGCCAGAATCGGCGCTGCAACCGCCCAGACATACATGTAGCCTTCCAACTCTCCCATAATAAACAGAATCGGATAATTGGTAATCAGGAAGATGGGAAGGACAAAGGTTCCCAGTTTCTGTATCCACCCTCCGTAAAGCTGCCCTGGCATATTGCCAAAGTCCCACAGATCCGCACTGAGATTTACAATCCCATTGATCCCCACAAGCCAGAAGGACAGAATATGGGGGATCAGAAAGAAAAACAGGGTGGTCATGGTACTAAGCAGAATAAACAGAATGAATCCTGTCACGGTCCCTGCCGTCACCGGAATCCCGGTTCTCCTCCATCCCATGAGGATCAAAGTGATGCCAACCGCTACATTAGGCAGGGGCATGGCATAATCCAGCTTCCGAAACGTAATGAAAAACCGGAGGGATAGAGGCTTTGTCAAATACATATCCAACTCTCCTGTTTTTACATAGCCTGGAATTGCCGTATAACTGCGGTAAAAATACATATAGATTCCCGTCATCAACCCGTAACACCCTACAAACATTGCAATGTGATCCGGGGTCAGCCTTCCGATCCGACAACCTGTCTGATAGATAACCGCAACATAAATCAGCTTTGCCGCTGCATAGGAGATCTCAATCATAAGACTGGACACATAATTGATACGGTACTCAACCTGAGACATGAACGAGCATTTTGCCAATGCCATAAACACACGGGCATAATACCCAAGCTTTCTCCTCAGCCCTTTTCTATCCGTTTTCTCCATGCCTATCCTCCCACGGCCACATAATTTTTTAACCCTTTGTTCCACAATATGCAGGCCAGCATCCAGAACCCTAAGATCCAGCATCCCTGCATGGCCAATCCCTGCCCAATCGCTCTGGTATCCAAACGTCCATTGATAATATCAATGCAAAACTGGGTTAAATACGAAAATGGAAGGAGGACGCTGATCTTTGTGACAGCCTCCCCAAAGATGGTAACTGGAAAAATCCCTCCGCTGATTACCCAGATAATCACCTGGATCGATCCGAACATACCAGATGCTTCTGCAAACCAGAAACTCCACATCGCCACGCAAAAAAACAGAAAGAAGCGAAGGACTACCGCCAGGCTTAAAGCGACCAGAAACAGAAATACCGATGACAGTCTTACCGTCACATGATAAACTGCTGTAAAATAACAGAGACAGGCAGCTGTCAGCACCAGGAATAAAATAAGACCTGGCAGCTTATTTCCCCAGAAAGCAAAGAACCGATATTTCATATAACTGATAGGCTTAACCAGGTATTTATTCAGCCCTCCCATCTTGATGTCCTCATTGATATCAGATTCAAATCCACTTGCCATCAATTTGGACAACAATGCAGCCAGAATCGTGTACATCAAAAGCTGTGGGTAGGAATAGCCGGTCTTTGCCAGGTTTGCAGAATCCTGGTTTACCGTAACCCATATATATACCGATGTGACTACCGGAAATACAAGGCTTGCCAAAGTCATAACAAAATCCACCCGGTATTCCATGGCTTCCTGCAGCCCCATGAAAAAGGTGCATCCATATTTGTTCTTCACGACTGGTCTCCTTTCGCCGCCTTTTTTTCATAAAATAAGGCAATGCCCTCTTCAATGGGCACATCTGTCACATTAAAATCCACCACTGGAAGTTCCCGCAGAAGATAAGATGCACATTCATTTACCCTTTCCCTATCAT
>JAETTS010000300.1 GCA_021769025.1 Enterocloster bolteae | reverse complement strand
GTGATCGGAATCCTTCTGGCAGCTGTCATGGCGGGCTGGTACGCTGTGCAGGTGGGATTTTTCGGTTCAACCATGTCAGCCCTGTTTCCCAACGGAGGCATAATCACATCCCAATATGTGGCGGCGTTCTGGGGCGGCATTCTGATGATGGTGACCGCTTACATGGGATATAAGGGCCTAAATATCTTAAGCTATATTGCGGTTCCGTCCATAGCAATCCTTTCCGTTGTGGGTGTCTGTGTAGCAGTTAAGGGGAGCGGCGGCTGGAATGCCATCATGAATCTGGTTCCGCCAAAGCCCATGACCATAAGCGCCAGCATAGTGGCTATCGTAGGCTCCTTTGCAGGAGGCGCGGCTGCGCAGTCCGATATTACCCGGTACGCAAAAGATGCGAAAACTTCCTGGCTTGGAACGGTTTTCGGATATCTCATTGCCAACACCTTTGTAATACTGGCCGGCTATCTGATTACGGCGGCAACAGGGGAATCCGATCCACCCGTGGCATTCCTGGCAATGGGACTTGGAGTGGCGGCGCTTCTGATTCTCATACTGGCACAGTGGACCACCAATGACAACAACCTGTATACAGCCAGTCTGGGACTGTCCAACTGTCTCCCGTTTTCAAAGCATAAAATTGTAGTTGTTACAGGTGTGCTTGCGACTATCGTGGGAGCCATGGGCCTGGCTGATTACTTCACCGCCTGGCTGAATATTCTGGGGGTTGCCCTTCCTCCGGTAGCCGGAGTCATTATATGTGATTACTATTTCCTGAAAGGAATGAAATATGAATATGGTGCCGGAACTGTGTACTGCAAGGTAAACGCATGGGCGTTTATCAGTATGATTGGGGGCATGGTGATAGGATTTACCGTACATTGGGGCATTGCTTCCATTAATTCTTTGGCAGCCAGCGTGGTGCTGCACCTTGTTCTGATGAAGACCCTGGGCAGGGGGAATTCCGGAATCATCGGAGAAGAGACGGAAGTTTAATGATAATCAATTTTTAATTAAAAGGAGGAATACGTTATGCCGAAATTTATGGACTTGGAACTGGCAAATGCATGCTACAAACTGATGCATGATTTGATTCAGGTAAAAAAGGGAGAAAGCGTTTTGATTACAGTGGATTCCAAGGCGGAGTTCCGTGTTGTGGAGGAGATGGCAAAGGCGGCAGAGGTGCTCGGGGCGAAAACCATGGTGGCATGGCATTCCACGCCAAAGGGATACGGCGCTCTGACCATGCCCTATCTTCCGGAACCATTAATCGCTTGTGTGGACAAGACAGATGTCTGGGTAGAGATGAACGACCAGTGGCTCTTATACTCCCCTATATGGGACAAGGCCGTGACCAATGGCCGTACACGCCAGGTTATGTTAGGCGGATTAAGTGTGGAACGGATTGTACGCTGTATCGGAGAGGTGGATTTGGAGGTCCAGCAGGCATTCCAGAACAGGCTTGCCGCCATGACAAAGCAGGCTAAAAAAATGCGGATTACCAACGGGGCGGGAACGGATGTAACCTTTGAAAACGACCCAAACCGCCCGGTTGCCAATGAGTGTGATTACAGCTTTGCCGGAGGACACTTCCTGCTGGGGCAGATTGGATGGGCCCCGAAGGAGGATACGATTCATGGCGTAATTGCGTTTGACGGTACCATTTCCGGAGGCGGTGAGGCAGAGCTTGGAAAGCTGGCAGAGCCTGTGCGCTATATTGTAAAAGAGGGGCGTATCCAGGAAATTCAGGGAGGAGAGCAGGCGGACATCCTCCGCGCTTATTACAAAAAACTGGATGACCCCAACATGTACATTGCCGCCCATGTATGCTATGGTGTGAATCCAAATGCCAGGCTGGAGGGATGCACCACAGAGGATGAGCGTGTATGGGGAAGCACGCAGTGGGGATTCGGCCACCAGGGTTCCTGTTATTCCGGCGGGGCGCCCAGGTCCGCAAAGAGCCATATTGACGGTATCTGCCTGAACTGTACCATTTATATAGACGATGTGATGATTCTGGAAAATGGCAAATATGTAGAGCCGGAGCTTAAGGCACTGGCTGAAAAACTGGGAAAATAGCATGACAAAGATAAAGGTATGTGCAGATCCCTTTCCGCCTTACCAGTATGTGGATAAGGATGGGAGCATAAAGGGAAAAGATTATGAGCTTGTGGTAAGCCGCCTGCGTGCAGCGGGATATGACCCTGAGGTGTGTATTGCAGAATGGGACCGCATATACAGGGAATTCCAGGCCGGGGAACAGGATGTCCTGTTCCAGGCCCAGGATTCTCCGGAGCGTTTGGAAAAATTTTACTTTTCAAAGAGGCTCAGGTATGCTGTGACTGAGATTGTCACCATAAATGCGGATCTTCTTGCATTAAAGGAGTATGCAGGACTTGCCGGCTATAAGGTGGGCGTCATTGCCGGGTTTGCCAATGGACCGGAAATTGACGGTCTGCCGGATTCATGTAAGGTGGAATATCCGGGGACGGCCCAGGTGCTGCAGGGAATTTATGATAAAGAGGTGGACTGCGGTGTCTGCGACCAGGGGGTAAAGGAATATCTCACGGCAGGGCTGCCGGCCCTTTATCCCATTCCCGCCCTGACTTATAAAAGGCCCCTGTACGTGATGTTTAACCAGGAAAAACAGAGGGATGATTTTGACGAGGCGGGACAGGGCCAGGAGGAAGGATATGATTTTTGACGGCCATGGGGATATATGGACAGATGTAACGTGCCGGAGGATAGAGCATCAGGAACACGATGTTTTCCGCCGCCGTCATTTGAAAAAATTCCGGGAGGGAAATGTGTCCGGGGGTATCTTTGTGATATGGATTGACCCGCCTCATGATAAGGACCCGGTAAAGCGTTCCGCGCAGATTGTGGAGAGCATCCGCGCGGAGCAGAAGGAGGCGTCTGATATACTGCAGCCAGTAACCTGTTTCAGGGACTTTGAGACAGGGGCGGCAGCAGGAAAAATCAATGTGGTGACCGGTATGGAAGGACTCAGCCAGATAGGGGAAGACATTGACAGGATTGACTTTTTTTATGAGGAAGCGGGAGCCCGGCATGCCATGCTGACCTGGAATGAGCAAAATGCTCTGGCTGCGGGATGGCCTCAGGATAAGGACCAGGGACTGACCAAAGCAGGGGTAAAGGCAGTGAGAAGAATCCGGGATCTGGGTATGGTGATGGATGTGTCCCATCTGAATGACAAGGGGTTCTGGGATGTCATGAGGCTTGCTGGTGGCCCCGTTATTGCGTCCCACTCAAATGCCCGGTCCATATGCCCGGCCATGCGCAACCTGTCAGATGATATGCTGAAAGAGATTGCGGGAACAGACGGTCTGGTGGGAATGAACAGCCTTCGGGAATTTATTGATGAAAAGTACGAGAACCAGACCGTGGAACGTCTGGCAGACCATGTGGAGTATATTGCGGATTTAATTGGAATCCGCCACCTGGGACTGGGATATGATTTCGATGATTATTTGGGCCGGGAGGCACTTGGATCCTTCAGTTCCAATCTGGATTCCCCAAGTGGAAGGGGCATTTCCAATGAGGCAGAGGCGGGCAATCTCCTGAAGGTGCTGAAAGGAAGGGGATACACGGATGAAGAGCTGAACGCGGTGGCTTATGGGAATTTTTTCCGGGTTTTTAAAGCGGTGTGGAAATGAGACAAAAAGGAGACAAAGGAATGCGGGATAATCGTTCAGGCGGATATTCTTCCCGGAATAATGATTGACAGTCCCCCGGGCCTGTAGTAAGATAAGAAAAACGGATGTGCGCCATGGTACACGGTACCGGTATCTGCGCTGACAGGCTTGTCTTGCGGCAAGTGCCTTACAGCAAAGAGACGGCAGCAATGGCAGCATCCCATAGCAGGATATGTGATTGACTGACCCGAAGCAGGGCTGAAGGGGAAGGCGGGGACACAGATGTGACAGTATGTTCAGGATACGCCTTTTTGGCGTATCCTTTTTTTATTATCGGAGGTATCGTATGGAGACAAGAATCGCGGTGATCGGCATAATCGTGGAAAATAAGGATTCTGTGGAAAGCGTCAACGAGCTGCTCCACCAATACAGTC
>JAETTS010000299.1 GCA_021769025.1 Enterocloster bolteae | reverse complement strand
TGCTTATTATTAAAATTGGTATTGAGCACAGTATAAAGGTCCATCAGTACCTTGCCCTGAGCAGCCGACAGCGGCAATTTAGCATTGTTGGTCACACAGTTATTCACTATCTGTCCAATCAAGCAGACGCCGGTCATCCAATTCTTTGTGTCCTCGAAAAATTTCTTAACCTTGCCCAGAAATGTCTTCGTGCTTTCGCCGGCCACCGGTACCGGGAACTCGGTTGTGGTAGTCTCCAGGGTTTTTACGGTCATCTCGGAGACATCTCCTCCTGATGCCACCGGGCGTTTCTTGAATTCCGCATCTATGATGTCCGCATTGTCGTTTAAATCCAGTACGTCAATCGGATCCGTTTCCTCTGGTTTCTTCAAATTATAATTCGGTGTTAACTGCATACCCTATGCCTCCTTTAATATTCTTACTTCGCTCCATGTCATGGGCCGTATCTGTGCCCAGGTATATGGCTTGACTTCCCGCCAGATGGTATATCGGTACTCAAACCGGTACGCCAGATGCGCCGGCTTAATATCCTCCAACATTGCGATAAATGCCTGCATATTGCGTGGGATACCTTTAATTCCAACAAACCGGATAACAAAAAGGTGGCTAGGGTTGTCCTCAATCACCTTCACCTCACCACCTGAAAATGCCACTGCGGTATCCTCTATCATCTTCCTGGTCGTGGTTCCCTGCCCCCGCAGTTTTGCCATGAGTATTTCCCTGCGCTGCTCATAGGTCAGGGACATATTCGTGGCCACGCCAAACATCTGCTCCCATCTGGACAGCCCCCAGGTGGCCGTTACGATATAACATTGGTCAATCAGTTCCTCCAGCTCGTGCTGCAGTTGCCCTACCTCATACCCCTGTGTCCGGTAGATTTCCGCAAGCTCCCTAATCTCAGCCAGGAAAGGCGGGGCATATTGGGCCAGATCCACAAAATACTCCTCAGGGATATTGCTGCCGGCGCGCTCCTGGGCATACTGATTACGGCCATATTGTATATTGCCATACATACCTTACACCCCCTTGAGGTCACCCCAGGTCAGGGGAGGGTTGCCGCCGGCGGTCACATGGCCCTGGGCATTGACAGTTACGCTACGATATGTTCCAGCTTTTACGCCACTGTCTGGATGGGTATAACCAATGCTTGTCTCGGGCGGTGTATATCCCAAGGCCGTCACCACCTCAGCCTTGGTCATTTCTGACCGTATCGCTACTCCACTCTTATTCTCTACGTTTCCCAGCCCAACCTGAGACTTTGTGACATTGTGGGGATTAGATTTACTACTGATATGGGTATAAGCATTATCGTACTCCATCTTGTTTTCCTTGGACAGCAGGCCATCCACGTTCTGAGTGGCTTTAGGGATTGCATTAGCTGAGATGGCAACCCAGGTTGTGCCGCTCCAACGGTATGTATAGTCCGTATCCTTGACATTGACGGTCCACCCATCATCTGGATTGGGGTACGTAGTGGCAATGTCATCATAGGTATCAACCGCCTCCTTCCAGTCAATGGATGTTTCCAGCGCGGAGAATTTATTATCAACTTCATTCCGGGTGTACTTATCGTCCCAGTTTGGCTTATTGGTATTGATGGTAGCTCGTATGCCATCCTCCGCACTTTGAGCTCTCTCCGCCTCAGTAATAACCAGGCCGGCCAGCCGGACTTCCTCCTGCATGGCGCGGTTGCTTTCCGCCTGCAGGTCATCTGTCAACTTCTTTTCTGCCTCCAGGGCTCGGTCCTCTTCTGCGTTCAGCGCCTCCTGCGTCCCAACAATGGCTTCCTGTACCCGGTTAATATCATCACCCTCAACGATATCCCCATCGGTCTCATAGCTTATATAAACCACTGGTACCTCCGCTTGCACCCTGACAATACGCTTCCATGGCGCCAGACTGGGAGTGGATAGGGTATAGGTCTCCAAACGCTCCCCGGTAAGCTTCGGTCCAGTCCAGACAGACAAGGTAGCTATATTGATATTGTCATGTTGCAGCTCGGCTTCATAAACACCATCAACAAGAGGGATTTCCTCCTCGATGACGTAGATATTCCCATCAACCCTATTCAGCTTCTCGTAAAATTTGCTTGTCTGCATCACATCACCTCCAGCGTGACGGTTCCCACCACTGCGATTTCTTCATCAGACAACGTTACATTTTCGGATACACCGTTAAGCAACAACTTGGAATAGTCCTCAATGCCATCCGTCCCCAGCAGCAGGTTCCCAATATGGGCCATGCTGGCATAGGACATATCCAGGGCCTCCTTACGCAGGTATGCGGCCAGGGATATCCTGAATGCCTCCTGTACAGTTCCCAGGTTCCGTCCTGCCTGTAGCCGGATGTCTGCTGACACATTGACAGCCCTTTCCACAACAGATGCCACGGTCACATCTGCGCCGATAGGGCGCAGCTCCTCAATATGGTTTTTGACCGTCTGCAGCAGGCCAGCACCAGCGGCGGACATATTGGCATCCGCTACGATGACCTTGACTGTCCCCGGTCCATTGGCCAGCGGGAATACTTTGGCCGCCCCGACGCCTTCACACTCCATGGCCCAGTTGTAATAATCATACCGGTTGCCGCTGGTGGAAGGTTTCTGAACCTTTGTCAGATATCGCTCCAGCAGGGCTTGCGTGGACTCCTCGTCACTCCCATCCTCAATAAGCTCAGTTAGCTCTGCCTTTGTGAGCCCCTCGATATAATCAATGGGTACTAACGTCCCCAGTTCCCTGTTCCCAACAGCGCCCGCTGTCTCGCATTCCATTCGGTAAGCTCCTTCTTCTATACGGTCCATTGCGACATAATTTAAGGTCCCCAGTGAGAACCGGGAACCTATTTCTATATCCTTGTTAAATTCACCTTTCAAAACAGCCTTGGTTGCCGGATGAGGGGTTATGTTCCATTCCGCACAGCGCTTAATCAAATACTCCCGGGTTGCCGTACCAGCAAACATCTGGTCAAGGGTCCAATCAAGTCCTATATATGCATTTTGCAGTTCCACCGCAGTAGGTGCCATGGCTGTATATATGGGGGAACTCTGCCTTGTGTCTATTCCCGGACTGTCATCCTTTGCTCTCTGAAGCATCCTGTCAAGGATGACCTCATATGTGGAATCTTCATACATTACACTTTCACCTCCCTGGATGCGTCAATCTCGCCATACTGTGTATGAACAATGAATGTCACTGATAATTTCCGGCCGGACTCCTTAAAGGAAAAAGCATCGACACCCTGTATCCTGTCATCCTGCATCAGCGCCTCCTTGATACGTTTCTTTATTTTTGATTTGACAAGTCCCATAGATTTGCCAAATAAGTCTTTGAATTCCACACCATAATTCCAGTTATATATCAGCCAGTCATACCGTTCCGTATTCAGGATACAGTATATGGCCTGGCACATGGCTTCCTTTCCGTCCACGTAGTCAGACAGAGATTTTTCATGCATCTGGAATGTTTTTGATGGAATCTGGCATATCTCAAAATCATTCTCCAGGATATCTCCTGTCTTTGGCAGCATCACGCACCTCCTTCCTAATACCGGTCTATCACAAGGTACTGCTGCGCCCCTCGTTTCTGCACCAATATAACCGCATCTCCGGCTTTCAGGGCATTCTTCACCGTGACCGCAACATCACCCACTCCCGGTATTGACATCTGTTCCACATGATCCGTCAGATACCGTGGTATTAGCAGCTGGCCGGCTGTGGCAGTTATCTTCTGATCTATCTGCACTGCCACCGGAGACGTCCCCGTCACAGTTCCCAAGAGTACGCTGCACGGTTTTGCCGCCTCCTCCGCCTGCCGTGAAATGTTCCTTAAATTCTCAATCCAATCATTATCCACTTATTCCAGCTCCTTTCAATGTTAGGTCCATGGTATGAACCCCCTTATCAATTGAATGCGTGACGGCTTCCACCAGCAGATAGTTCCTGAGCTGCATGTCCTTCACATCCAGGAACACGGGTATAAGGCATCCGGCCCGTACCTTGATATCACCAAATGCTTTCTTGATGGATAGGCTTTTAGAGGGACGGTTGTACAGGCCCAAATACGTCTCCGCTATCTTCTGACCGTCCACCCCCTTGTCCA
>JAETTS010000298.1 GCA_021769025.1 Enterocloster bolteae | reverse complement strand
GCAGCTAGCAAACAGACAGACAAAGGGATATCGGGCTGCTGCCTCCAGAACGGTCTTCTGTACTGCTCCGCTCATAGGAACCACAACCAGACAGTCTTCTTCTCCTGCTTCAGGCAATTGCGAAACGTCTCCGTCCTGAATCAAAACACAGGTATCTGCTATCCCCCTCATCCTTTGGGCGGCTGCCTCATACGCGTTTAACCGTTTATCCTGTTGGGTCCAGTATCTTGTCGCTACCAAAAATATACTAATTATTTTCATCGGTTCTCCCCCCTGTTCGCTTCCCGTCTGGCTGCCTCTTCTCTTGCCTTCTGATAAATCGAGGTATACGTTTCTGCATCTCTCACCACACAGCCTGTCTGCCCATGATCGCGCATGATTTGGGTACATTTACTGCATGTCACACAACACTTCTCCGGCCGCATTCCTCCATGTTCCAAAATATCCTGGGGTGCATCCGGATATGCGAAGCTGGAACGGCCTAATCCCACAAAGCTGCAGAAGCCATTTTTCAGGTTTGATGCACCGGCATATGGAAGGAATTGCCGCAGCCAGGAATATCCGTTTCCAACTACAGGTATCCCGCCAGCTTCACTCTGTGTCCGTCTTGTAAAGTCAAACAGACGCTCTATACTGATTAACGGATGTTCTCTTGGTATGGGAATTCCCATGCTGGAATAGTCAAATGGCCTTGTAACTTGAGGATAAATGTAGTATGGATTCCCCGCTGAATTGCTGAGTAAATCCACTCCAGCCTGACACAGGGCCTTTACCAGGCCCATTGGTTCTCTGTCATCAAACTGCCACATATCGTCTCTGTCGCAGCCAAAACCATACGGATATGGGTGCGCATCAAAAATATTAAACCGGCAGGCAACCAGAAAAGCATTCCCGGTAGCCTTTTTTACGGCCTGTATAATCTCAAGCAAAAGACGCGTGCGGTTTTCAAAGCTTCCGCCGTACCTTCCTTCCCGGGTATGGCTGGCAAGAAGCTCGCTGATCAGATATCTATGGCAGGCCTTGATGTCTACTCCGTCAAATCCAGCCTCTCTGGCAAGGATAGCAGATTTTGCATAAGCTTCTGGCAAATGAGCCAGATAATCATCTGACAACAAGGGAATGTCCCCGGAAAGTCCCATACACGGATCCAAAAAAGGATCATGATGCACGATCATAGGATATGCCTGATGGCCATATGGTCTGCTGTAACGTCCGGAATGGGTCAGTTGAAGGATCTGGACTGCCCCGTGATCAGTTTTGGTACTCTTTACAGATAACGCCTTGGTCTCCTTTACCAGCTTCTTAAACTGGCAGAGATTCTCTTCCGTTAGCATCATCTGATGAGGATTGGCCCGCCCCTCCTCCACAACCGCATTAGCTTCCCACCATAACAGCCCTGCTCCACCCTTAGCAAATCGGTGATACCGTCTTCTTACCAGCTTTGACGGCGAGCCGTCCAACTCCGAGTCACAGCCCTCCATCGGAAGAACCGCCAAGCTATTGGGTGCCAAGCTTCCCCCTATTTTCACAGGTCTCTTCAGTATTCCCAGATCTTCTTCCAGACCGATAGAAACACCACAACTATGGATTTCCTCCTTCAATTCCTCCAATGTATGATAATGAAATCTCTGATGTTCCATCCTATCTCTCCATTTCTTCCCGGATTGATTCCTCTTCCTGAATGATATTTTTGTTTTCACGGTAAGTGCGCCAAACATTTTCAAAAAAATCTTCTGTATTTGGCACCGGCCTTACGCTTCTCCAATGAAAGCTGCATATTCCATCTTTTAAATTCATTTCCTGTACCAGGTTCCCCTTCTCCCCATCGTCCAAAGCACCTGTTATCTCAGGGGAATCTTTCGGATATAGATGATCTTCAATTATATCTGCATAAAGGGCGCTCCCTCGGCTCTTTCCTCCGTGGTCTATATAATCCAGCATGGAAGTAAGGCAGGCAAGCTGGCTGTGCAGGATATCGTAATACCGATAAACCTCAGGTAAGCTTAAGTTGTCCGATATATGTATCCTGTCTAAAAAGCCATCCAACTCTTCCTTTACCTGCACTATTGTATCCTTAATCCCTTTCCTACTTCGAACCGGCCCTCCAAAATGGCTCATCCCAGCGGCTGTCCGGGCCCAGTGTTCCATGACATTGTCTTTGCAGCCCTCCCTCAGACAGCCTGTGAGCTGTGCCGCTTCAGCCACTTCTTTTTGAAGGCAAAAAAGAAATCTGGAATCCAGGGACACTGGATTTGAACCATACGCGGCAATGTATTGCGCTGCTCTCGTAGAGCCTGTCTGACCAGCATTTAAGGCCGTCCCCCCTGGCCGATAGACACCGTGGGTCGCTGCCGCCTCACCTACTGCAAAAAGCCCCCGAATGCTGGTCTGCCACCAGGAATCTACTGCAAGCCCACCATTGTTATGCTGCGCGCAGAGGGCAATCTCCAATGGTTCTGCCTGTAAGTCAATACCCCTGTCTTTATAAAACTCCACAGCCGGCTGATTCATATACATCAGACGCTCAATGGGAGTTCCAAAACATGCTCCTGCCTTGGTAAGATAGCTTCTGGCTTCTTCCGAAAGAGAAGCATAGCAGATCTCCTCCTTTCCCGGATTATCCCTGAAATCCAGAAATACCCTTCTTCCCTTCCTTCGTTCCAGATAAACCAGAACATCAATCATGGAACTTCCTCCGGCTATCCTGCGAATATCAAAGGGCCACTGGTACCCCTTCAGAAACACCATTGTCATCATTTCTGCCCTATCCTTAAAAACCGATAGAAGAAACTCCGATGGGTCGCTTCCATCCGGTTTTGTGGAGATAAACCGTGGAAGAACCTGCATATAAGTACCAGATACATTCCACCTTGGGTTTACCGATGCCAGGCCATACTGCCATTCCGTAAGGTTTCTTCCTTTTGCTCCGGCCAAAAGCGCTATTCCTGTAGCACCGTACTGTCCCTCAGGATAAACGCTGTCTGCATAGATGCCAGCTGGTCCTCCTGTAGCGTAGATGGCGTTTCTGCACCGAAATGCCACAAATCGTTTATCCGGGTCATGGACTCCCTTTTTATCCAGACATAATACCCCGGATATCTGGTTCCCGTCGGTCAGCAACCGGATCACCTGCAGATTATCATAGATCTCTATCTGTTTTCCTTTTACCGCTTCTTCCAGACACTCTGTCATCATCCGCGAGGTATAGGGGCCAGCTGATGCCGCCCGGCATCTGGGATCATGATCTGTCTTATATCCGACAAATTCCCCGTATCTGTTCTGCGGAAACGGTACCCCCAGTTGAACCAACCTCAAAAAACATTGGGCAGAGAGGGCTGCCTCACAGAGAGCAATATCCCCATCCACACACTGCCCCTGAAACAGGGTATCTGCCATCTCCCTCACACTGTCGCTTTCACCACCTGCCAGTGTAAGCTTATAATAAGTCTGCTTATCCGAGCCTGTATTCCGCGATGTGCCTGTATGAATCCCTTCTGTAATAATGGCAAGATCTTTCACTCCATATTGATGCAAACGGTCAGCAGCATTCAATCCTGCAGCCCCGGTACCGATTACCACCGTATTATAGATATAGACCTGCAGTTTTCCTCCACCTGTATCTATAACTGTCTGTTTCATCTCTCTCCTCTCTGATTGCTATAAGCGCTGTATATGAAAGCCGCCGTCAACATCGATATAATTTCCCGTTGTATACAAAAAATTTTCACTGCAGAATGCTGAAACCACGCCGGCAACATCTTCCGGAGTTCCCCACCGCCTGATTGGAAAATTCCCGTCCTCGATCATTTTATCATACTTGGGCCGGACAAGGTTTGTCATGTCAGTATCGATGACTCCAGGTCGGACTTCATATACAAAGACCTCTTCCGAAGCAAGGCGGTCAGCATAGAGTTTTGTCAGCATGGAGACTCCGGCTTTTGAAATACAGTATTCTCCCCGTCCAACCGATGAGGCATACGCAGAACAGGACGATATATTAACAATGGTTCCTCGTTTCTTCCCTTCTTTCGGCTGCTTTATCATCTGCTTTGCCACTTCCTGGGTTAAAAACATAGTTCCCTTTGTATTTACGCTTATGA
>JAETTS010000297.1 GCA_021769025.1 Enterocloster bolteae | reverse complement strand
CTGCAGTTTAAGGGACGTACCGGTATCCGCGAGGGACTTCAGCCGGCACTTGATGCAGGAACCAACATTGATTTGTTTGACGAGGATATTGACCGTGTGAATACTACCTGGGGCCAGTATCTTATGGATCTGGAAGACCTGGCAAAGGCAGCTGATTATGAAGCCACAGCCAATGCCGGCCTGATGGCGGCCTGCCGTGAAGTAGGGGGCGGCTCCTTAAAATCCATTCCTTATCAGCCCAATGTATTTGCATTTTTCTACAATCAGGCTATTTTTGATGAAGCAGGCGTAACCAGCGTTCCTACCACATGGGCCGAACTGGATGAGGCTTGTGCAAAGATCAAGGAAGCCGGCTACACTCCCATCACCTGTGACGACGCTTACATTACCTGTATGTTTGGTTACCATATGTCCAGACTGGTAGGCGAGCCCAAGACCGAAGAGATCGTCAAGGGCGGCCAGTGGGATGACCCGGCGGTTATCTCTACAGCAGAGGCATATGCCGATTTTGCAAGCAAGGGATACTTCTCCGAGACCATCGCCTCCAACGTATGGCCTGCAGGCCAGAATCAGGAATTGGCTATGGGAACAGCCGCTATGTACTTAAACGGCTCCTGGCTGCCCAACGAAGTAAAAGATATGGCAGGGGATGACTTTGTATGGGGATGCTTCAGCTATCCGGCAGTAGACGGCGGAACCGACGGAGTGGATGCAGCAAACTACGGTGCGCAGGTTCTGGCCATCAACAAGGATTCCCAGAATGCAGAGAACGCATTCCAGTTGATCTGCTACATCACCCAAGGTGAATTTGACAAGATGCTTTCTGAACTGTCTATCGGTATCCCGGCAGACTCCAACAACACCGAGTGGCCTGCACTGATCTCCTGTGTAAAACCGGTTATGGACAGCATGACTACCCGTTATCCGTGGGCTGCAGGCGCTGAGGCCAATGCCGACATGACTCCTATCATCAAGGAGAACTTCCTGAAACTCTGCGGCGGCAGTGTGGATGCTCAGGGATTTGTGGATGCATTGAAGAAGGCAGGAAACTAATAAGTTTTTCCGGCACTGCCGGAAAAAGAGAAAACTAAAAAAGGCGGCAGGATTCGCTGCCGCCTTTTGTTTAATGAAAGGGGGAAACCGGGATGAAACGAAATAAAGGCATGATCATACTGTTTTTAGCTCCGGCAGTGTTGATATTTTCTATTATTTTCCTATATCCCATCATCCGCACCATTATCATGAGCTTTTTCAGGATCGACGGAATCACGGATCCGGTAGCTAAATGGCAGTTTACAGGCCTGGATAACTTTGTGAAGTTAGCCAATACCAGTTTGTTCCGTATCTCCATGTGGAATCTGCTTCGGATCTGGCTGTTCGGAGGCCTTATCGTTATGTCTCTGGCTCTTTTGTTTGCCGTTATCATCACCAGCGGGATCCGCTTTAAAAGCTTTTTCCGGGCGGTTATCTATCTGCCCAATATCGTCAGTGCCGTTGCCCTGGCTACCATGTGGCTTCAGTATGTATACAGCCCCAAGTTCGGCCTCTTAAAAACCGTTTTTTCCAATCTGGGCCTTACAAGCTTAGCTAAGATTCAGTGGTTGGACAATGACCACAAATTTGCTGCTCTTTTACTTGCCTACTGTTTTGGAATGGTTGGTTATCACATGCTTATTTTTGCCAGCGGCATTGAGCGCATCAGCGCCGATTATTTTGAGGCCGCCACTTTGGACGGTGCCAACAAGTTCAATCAGTTCCGTTATATCACGCTTCCTCTGTTAAAGGGTGTTTTTAAGACGAACATTACCATGTGGAGTGTTACCAGTGTTGGTTTCTTCGTGTGGTCCCAGCTGTTTTCCACCGTTACGGCAGACACCCAGACCATCACCCCCATGGTTTACATGTATATGCAGATCTTCGGTGCAGGAAACAGCATCACGGAGAGGAACTCTGGCCTGGGCGCCGCCATCGGCGTTCTCCTAAGCATCTGCGTGGTAGCGATCTTCTGGGTGTGCAATCATCTTCTGAAAGATGATGAACTGGAATTCTAAAAGGAGGGGAAGATTATGTTGAAAAAAAACAAATACCGTGAACCGGTAAACTGGAGAAAAGAACTTCGTCTTGCCCCCGGATACCTGATTCTGCTTCTGTGGATTTCTTTCACCTTTGTTCTTCTGGGATGGGTGCTGTTAGCCAGCTTCTCCACCACCAAGGAGATTTTCTCCAACAAGCTGCTGGCTTCCGGATTCCATTTTGAAAATTATGAGAAGGCATGGATCAATTCTGATGTGGCCGGGATCTTCAGAAACTCTCTTATATACTCAGTCATCTCATGTAGCCTTTTGATTGTCATCTGCGCTCCGGCTGCTTACGTTCTGGCCCGGTTTGTATTCCCGGGAAACAAGCTGATCCAGACAGGCTTCGTGTCTGCCATGGGCGTTCCGGTGGTTATGATCGTTCTCCCTCTGTTTGGCATCGTAGCCAATCTGGGAATCCTGAATCATGTGATGAGCAATGCCATTTTGCTGATTTTTCTCTATATCGGCATCAACATTCCTTACACCACCATCTTCCTGATGACATTTTTCGGCAACCTGTCACGGGCTTTTGAGGAGGCGGCCGCCATCGACGGATGCCCCCCCACCAAGACCTTCTGGCTGATTATGCTGCCTATGGCCCAGCCAGGCATCATAACCGTAACCATATTTAACTTTATCAATATCTGGAATGAGTATTTTATCTCCCTGATCTTTGCCAACTCCGATAAGCTGCGTCCAATCGCTGTGGGACTTTACTCTATGATCAATTCCATGAAGTACACCGGAGACTGGGCCGGCATGTTTGCGGCAGTGGTTATTGTATTTCTGCCTACCTTTATCCTGTATATTTTCCTGTCGGAGAAGTTCATTGCAGGCGTTACCGGTGGCGGTGTCAAGGGATAACAATTACGATTATCTGTAGGATACAATTACAGGGCCTGGATTTCCAGGCCCTGTTGTTATTTATTGCTTTGTTGTTTTATGTGCTGTTTCCCAAGGCTTTAGAGCCTCTTTTTAATTCCCTGGCTGGGAACCAGGAACTTCGGGTTGGCTTAACCCTTGGGAACTGCCAGGACTGCCAGGGTCTCCAGGACTGCTTGAAGCGCCAGTGCTTCCAGGGCCTCCAGGGCCGCTTGAATTGTCAGTGCTGCCAGGGCCTCCAGGGCCAGAATCGGATCCGTGCCCTGGCGGGCCATCCGATGGACTGCTTTCCCCTGGATTGGGACCTGGCCCGATCTGGGATGGCTGTGGGGCTTCTTCTGTAGTCTCCCCTGCCGTTATGCCTCCCTCTTCACTGCTTCCTGGATCTCCCTGAGCTCCTTCTCCAACGGATGATTCCTCCGATGATGCTTCTGCAGTCTCAGAAGGGCTTTCCTCTACAACCACTTCTTCTGTCTGGGCTGGCACTTCCTCAGAAGGTGTTTCCTGGGCCGGCGGCTGGGTTTTAGCCTCCTGTCTGGTGGGAGAACTGCCAGAGGATCCACTGCTTCCTCCAACCTTTGCCTCAGGCGCATTTTCCGCTACATCTCCCATTCCGCTGTCTGCCGCAATCCGGGCGCTGATCCGTTTCACATCCGGGGAAGGCTGGTATTCCATATCATCATATAAAAACTGATGAAGCTGGATCACATTGCTTTCCAATGTCAAAGGAATCACACAGTCTTTCTTTCCAATATAGGTTTCTCCCCTGGAAAATGGAAACCCACCACTCTCTCCTATGTGAAAATTACTCACGTCCTTTGCCAGAGGAAGCAGGTCGTTAACCCCTATGCTGGTGGAAATCTGAGGCAGAACTGTATTGAGAACCGTAGTCAGAGTTCCCAGATCCGCCTGTTTTGCCTTTTCCAGAGCCAGGGAGATCACCAAACGCTGTCTGGCTGTCCGGTTATAATCTGTATCCATCAGACGCAGGCGGGCATATGCCACTGCCTGAACACCGTCTAAATGCTGCATACCCGGATGTTCCAGCTGATAAGAGCCCAGTCCGGTAGAATTCACAGTCTCCGTAATAAATCCGTTTATGTATGCAAACTCACTTTCTGAAATTTCCAGATCAATCCCGCCTAA
>JAETTS010000296.1 GCA_021769025.1 Enterocloster bolteae | reverse complement strand
GAGCCTGTCGCTGTCAGAAGTGTCATTTTTTATGGTAATATTCATGTTGGCCGTTGAGGCTTTTGGAGTTTCAATTGTTAACTTTACAATTGAGACGGTATTTCTGGTACAATAAAAGTAAGTGAAGGCAATGAATAAAATAATGATGATCAAGCCGCCTATTTTTACAGCTGTTTGATGTTTTTGGGGAGCAAGATCATAATTATTCTTGATTGACGGATAGAACTTGTCATAGACAGCCGATATTAATTTTTCCCATAAAGGAGATAAGAAGTTCCATAACATGATTGAAGATCCTCATAGTTTCAAACAGTAGTGCAGCATCCGACTGAAAGGACGAAACAGCACAGAGGCCACAGCCAGGTTGCCGATGCCGTGAAGCAGGTCAAAGGGAATTCCGGCTATCCACCAGGAAAGAGCAGCCCCCAGGCCGCCGGCCAGATAGGGAATGGAGCACAGAAGGCCAAAGCACAGCCCAAATCCGCAGGACAGAAACCAGTATCCCCATTCAGGAGAGTGAATCTTTTTTAGTAGCCAGGCAAAGCCGGCAAGAATTGGCCAGATATAAAGGTAGGAGACCCACCAGACACCAAAGCCATACAACAATCCTTCCAGAAAGCTGAAGGCCAATAGGATGGGAATAACCCGTTTTCCCAAAACCAGGGTGTACAGGATCACAAACAGAGACACCAGTTCAATGTTGGGCAAGTAGGAGAGGGCAACCTGGAGGGCGAAGAGGATTGCCGTGAGAAGCCCGTCCTCTGCCAAACGGCGGCTGGCGCTCATGAACCTTCTCCGGTGGTATAAACCAGTTGGTAATGCTGCCCGTCTGTGACAGGCTGCTGGCTGACTACGTAGTTGCAGGGGGTATCATCCAGATAGATGGCCCAATAGGCTCCGTTTTTGTTGAAATCCGCTTCTACACCGTTCACCGTAAGGATCATGAGGCCAAACTGTTCTGTGCGGCTACCGTCCAGGGTTAAGCCATCCATATCGGATATGGCCTGTTCCAGATACTCGGCATCTGTATGAGCTGTGTAGGTCTCTGTGGTGGAGTCTTCATAGACTACATCCAAGGTTATGGTTTTGTTTCCTTTTGTAGCAGAGGGGCGAAAATTTAGGTAGAGGAGCCACAGGCCTGCTGCCACAAGGAAAAATATGGCCAGGCAGATGGCGAAACTTTTCACATTCTTTTTTACTTCCAGTGTGTTTTTATTTGCAGTCTCTTTCATGATGTCTACCTCTTTCTTTTGATTCTGTATTTTCTGAAACTATAGCTATTTTACCATTGTCAATTCCAAGTTTCAACTCTATAATAAGTATCATGCACATACGTATTATGCACATTGGTGCATTGTTTGTGTTGTGATTCATCATCTGGCAACCAGGTACAACACTCTGCTGGAAGTCGGCGGCGGAATCATTACTATTTCCAGATTAAGGAGAGGCTCTTATGGAAGAGTTGAAAAATTTTAAGGTAAAACGGATTGTCCCGGAGACGTTGCCGTCAAAAGGATTGTCCGAGTATCCTTTGTTGGAGGAACAACTGGAGCATGCAGAAAAGGTACTGGTTGGGATCGGACAGGAGTGGCATGTAAAACGGGTGATAGAACGACTGGGTGATGTGTGGGATAATGACAGGAAGAGCCGGATTATGGAAGCATATGAAGAGTTGTATCAGATGATAAAGGATAAAGACTACTTCATTGTGACGACCAACACGGACGCACTGATTTTTGAGTCACCTCTGGACAGCAGCAGGATCACGGCTCCCTGCGGTAATGTGACCTGGCGGCAGTGCAGTGAAGCTTGTACCAAGGATATCTGGGAGCCAGGGGAGATTCCGGATGATATGTGTCCCCACTGCGGTGCACCGATGACAGGCAACACCATTGATGCGAAAATCTATATTGAAGAAGGGTATTTGCCTCAATGGAGGTTGTATACAGGATGGCTGGCATCCACAAGAAACCGGAGGGTGCTGGTTCTGGAATTGGGAGAGGGATTTAAAGTGCCTACAGTGATTCGGTGGCCGTTTGAGAAGACTGTGAGATACAATCAGAAATCCTTTTTCTATCGGGTAAATGAACGGTTTGCCCAGCTGGCGGAAGGAACCCAGGAGAGGGCGGTTTCTGTAAAAGGAGACTCCGTGGAATGGGTACGGAGAAATCATTATAGAAAAAATCATTATAATGAAACTAATGCAACTACAGGTAATGAAACCACGGGCAATGAAATCACAGGCAATGAAACCACGGGCAATGAAATCACAAGCAATGAAACCACAGCAATATGAATGTTGTGCAATGAAGAAAATTGTGATAAAATGTTGAAACAGGTGAGTAGTGTCTTGGCGGATTTTATAGTAATAAGGATTTTGATAAGAAAATGCCAGGCAGCCCACAGAAGGCTGGGAGTCATCGGAGTGGCCGGGAGATTAAGAGAAGAAAAGGATTATAAAGAAGAAAAAGATTAAAAGAAGAGAAGGAAGCATATGACGGCGATCATTGACTACGATGCAGGGAATTTAAGAAGCGTGGAGAAAGCGCTTGCCTATTTAGGGGAGGAGGCAGTCATTACCAGAGACAGGGAGACGATTCTCGCTGCGGACAGGGTGATTCTGCCAGGAGTGGGGGCGTTTGGAGACGCTATGGAGAAACTGCACCGGTATGAACTGGTAAGGGTTATCCAACAGGTGGTGGACAGAGAGATTCCCCTTCTTGGCATCTGCTTAGGCCTGCAGCTTCTGTTTGAGTGCAGTGAGGAGAGCCAGGGCGTGCCGGGGCTTGGGATCTTAAAAGGGAGAATCCTCCGCATTCCAGAGACTCCCGGGCTTAAGATTCCACATATGGGATGGAATTCTCTGGATATAAAACCAGGAACCAAACTGTTTGACGGAATCGGACAGGGATCGTATGTGTATTTTGTCCATTCTTATTATCTGAAAGCAGAGGAGGAGACAGTGGTGGCGGCTTCCACGGAATATGGCACCCATATCCACGGGGCAGTGGAGAAAGGAAAGGTGTATGCCTGCCAGTTCCACCCGGAGAAAAGCGGCCGGACCGGGCTTTTCATATTAAAGAATTTCTGCAGCATCTCATAGGGGGGACAAGCGCTGGCAGAAAACCATATCGAAGGCTGCTATCATGCAGCAGGAGGAATCTATGCATACAAAACGAATCATTCCATGTCTGGATGTACACAATGGCAGGGTGGTCAAAGGCGTTAATTTTGTAAATTTGAGGGATGCAGGGGATCCGGTGGAGATCGGGGCTGCCTATGACAAGGCCGGAGCCGATGAGCTAGTATTTTTGGATATAACCGCGTCTTCGGACAACCGTGGCACTGTGGTAGATATGGTTCGCAGGGTGGCGGGGACAGTGTTTATTCCCTTTACCGTTGGCGGCGGGATCCGCACGGTGGAAGACTTTCGAATGCTTCTGCGGGAGGGAGCGGACAAGATTTCCATCAATTCTTCCGCCATCAACACGCCTCGCCTGATCTCGGATGCAGCAGATAAATTTGGAAGGCAGTGTGTGGTGGTGGCTATTGATGCCAGACGCAGGGAGGATGGCACTGGTTGGAACGTTTATAAAAACGGCGGGCGCATTGATACAGGACTGGATGTCTTGGAGTGGGCTATGGAGGCGGATCGTCTTGGAGCCGGGGAGATCCTTTTGACCAGCATGGATTGTGACGGGACGAAGGCAGGGTACGACAATGAGCTAAATGCTCTGGTGGCGGAACATGTTTCTGTTCCAGTGATCGCCTCCGGAGGGGCAGGAACCAAGGAGCATTTTTATGATGCATTGACAACAGGGAAAGCGGATGCAGCCCTGGCCGCGTCCTTGTTTCATTATAAAGAGCTGGAGATCGGCGAGCTGAAGCGCTATCTGAAGGAACGGGATGTGGCAATTCGTTTATAAGGAATAGAAGAAAATCAACGAAAGAAGGCTTAGACAAGACATCCATGTGGGGATACTGTGCTGTAAAATGCTATAGAATGTTGTAGTATGCTGTAGAATGCTGAAAATTATGCAGTACAAAGATGCAGGTGGCAGGGTAGAAGCATGGGAGCGGCAGAACGAAAAATGGGAAAGATAAAACATAGAAGGGACGGCAGGAACTATGGCGGCGTTGCAGAATGATTG
>JAETTS010000295.1 GCA_021769025.1 Enterocloster bolteae | reverse complement strand
CGCACAGCCAGTTCAAACAGCACCTTCGCCAGCATGGGATAATAGTCATTGGTCACCGTGTTGCTGGCCAGAAATGCATGGATACCGAAATGTTTCGCTCCCTTTTCCTTCAGAATCCGAAACGCCTGAAAAATCTGCTCCGTCGTCATGCCATACTTGGCATCTCCCGGATTATCCATGATATCGTTGCTGATCTGGAACATTCCGCCAGGGTTATACCGACAGCTGATGGTCTCCGGAATCCGCCCAATGGTCTCCTCCAGGCAAGAAATATGGGTGATATCATCCAAATTGATGATGGCTCCCAGCTTATCCGCGTAGGCAAACTCTTCCGGCGGTGTCTCGTTGGAAGAAAACATGATGTCATGCCCCCTAAATTCACACGCATCTGACATCATAAGCTCCGTCATGGAAGAGCAGTCCGTCCCGCACCCCATCTCCTTAAGTAATTTTAAGATAAACGGATTGGGGGTAGCCTTCACCGCAAAATACTCTTTAAACCCTTTATTCCACGCAAATGCCTCCTTCAATCTCCTGGCATTCTCCCGAATTCCCTTTTCATCATACAGATGAAACGGTGTCGGATAGGTCTTCTCAATCTCCCTAAGTGTCTCAAGCGTGACAAATGGCGTTTTCTCCATCTCTTTTTCCTCCGTTATAGAATATTCACAATCCGCATGATATTGGTATGCAGGGCCGGTTCATGGCGGCTCTCCCAGTTAACCACTCCGGCAGTCACCACCGCCAGATCCCCTGATTTCAAAATCTTCTTCTCCTTCAGAAGATCCACCGAGGAGGCAATCAAAATATCCGTAGACTCCGCCCTTTTGGCCACAAATGGTGCCACCCCCCAGTATATCTGCATCTGTCGCACCGCTGCAGCATTGGGAGAAAGTCCGATGATCCTGGCTTTAGGGCGGTATTTGGACAAAAGCCTGGCTGTAAACCCACTGATGCTGGGTGCCACAATCGCCTGTGCCCCCAGGTCATGAGCCGTAGATACCGAAGCAAAGCATACGGCATTGGATATATTCTTTCGGTTGTCACTGGACACATTCCTTACCTGATACTGGCTGTAATCCAGATGGGACTCCGCCTCTTCCACGATCTGGGCCATCATTTTAAGTGCCTCCACCGGATACTTGCCCATAGCCGTCTCTCCCGAAAGCATAACCACATCCGTACCGTCATACACAGCATTGGCCACATCCGTCACCTCTGCCCTGGTAGGACGGGGATTTCGTATCATGGAATCCAGCATCTGGGTAGCTGTGATAACCGGTTTACACGCTTCATTGCACTTGCGGATAATGGTTTTCTGCAGATACGGCACCTTTTCTGCCGGAATCTCCACCCCCAAGTCTCCTCTGGCTACCATGATCCCGTCGCTGGCCTCAATAATTGCATCCAGATTGTCGATTCCTTCCTCATTCTCGATCTTGGCGATTACCTTAATGTTTGAGCCAGCTACCGAAAGCATCTGTTTGATCTCTATGATGGCCTCTGCGCTGCGCACAAAGGATGCAGCAATAAAATCAAATCCCTGTTCGATTCCGAACCAGATATCTTCTTTATCCTTCTCTGTCAGCGCAGGCAGCTTGATCTTTACATTGGGCACATTGACCCCTTTCCTCTGTCCCAGTTCGCCGCCATTTATCACCAGGCAATGAATATCGCTTCCCTCAATCTGCTCCACCTTAAGTTCAATCAACCCATCATCAATCAGGATCCGACTTCCCACAGACACATCCTCTGGCAGTCCGCTGTAATTGATATGGCAGACCGTATCATCTCCCTCAATCTTCCTGGTAGTCAGGGTAAACCCGCTGCCCTCCGCCAGCACCACCTTCTTCCCATCCTTTAAAAGCCCGGTGCGAATCTCCGGCCCCTTGGTATCCAGAAGAGCTGCAATCGGCAGATCCAACTCCTCCCTCACACTTTTCAGCTGATCCAGACGTTCCTTCTGTTCCTCATGGGTTCCATGGGAAAAATTAAATCTGGCAATATCCATGCCATTTTTCGCCAGTTCCATCATCACCTGGCGGTCATCCTCATTGGGCCCCATGGTACAAATAATCTTTGTCTTTTTCATATTCTCCTCCTCTTTCACTTTTTATGCGTTGTCCGTTCACACTGGGACAACATTCATGTTTCCAAGATAACGCAGCCCTTTTATCCTTATTCCTTCTGCCGCAGCAAAACCACATCCTCCTCCACATGCTTATGGGTATACAGATGATCCTGACAGTATTCCAGCCCTCCTGCGCACTTAGAGCAGTACCGAAACTCCAGATCCGCCCCGTCCTTCTCCGTTCTCCCGCACACTGCACATTTATGCCGGGTCGTACCATGAGCCACGATTTTTACACTTTTCTGATACTCTCTCTTCCGTTTTATCTCCCTGGGATTCACCTTGTTCAGATTCCTGGTCATCAGGAAAAAAATCAGGAAATTGGCCAGGGACAACACAATGGCGCAACGCTCCGCCGCCCCGCCTACGATAAATCCATACAAAAAGAAGATCCCGTCAAAAATTGCCAGCACCTTGGCCTTCACCGGAATCACCATAAACAGCAAAAACTCCAGATTGGGATATTCCATAGCAAATGCAAAAAACAGGGAGAAATTCAGATACTCTGTCGTCAAAGCCAATGGACGTTTAAACACCACATACCCAATGACAGATGCCAGCACATGGCCGATTACTCCCATAAAAAAGTACACATTGAATCGAAAAGCCCCCCAGGTTCTCTCCAGATTGGTTCCAAGAGAATAATAGAGGGACAGTGCGATTCCATTGAATATCAGATCCGACAACATCATCCCTGCCGAAGAACCGATAGGCGCCATGGATCCCATAGGCGGATAGATCAAAAACGTAACCATCCTCCACACTTCCCCATGAAGAATAGCCCCCGGATCCAGACACAGAAATCTCCAGTAGATCATGGGATTCAACATCTGAACCACAATCCCAACCCCATAGACAATCATAATGTAATACATCAGGTTGCGGATCGCATACCTTCCCAACTTCCGCTCCATCTTACTAAAAAACTTCATCTCATCATCCTTTTCTTCCTATATTAAAATAAATCTTTTTTCGAGAAAATCAACGCTACCACCAGGGAAAAGGCCGCCGCAACCCCCAGCACAATCCAAAATCCATAGATACTGGTTGCGAATGGCATTCCGGCAGAATTCACATTCATACCATAAAAGCTGGCCACCATAGTAGGTATGGACATGACAATGGTGATGGTAGCCAGAAACTTCATTACAATATTCAGGTTGTTGGAAATAACCGACGCGAAGGCATCCATGGTACCGCTTAAGATGCCGCTGTAAATATTAGCCATCTCAATAGCCTGCTTATTCTCAATAATGACATCTTCCAACAATTCTGTATCCTCAGGGTACTTTTTAATTCGTTCGTTTCTCAATAGCTTCTCAAACACCACCTCATTGGACCGCAGCGATGTGGTAAAATACACCAGGCTCTTCTCCAATTCCAGAAGTTCGATCAATTCCTGATTCTTCTGGGACTGATGCAGTTTCCGCTCCACCATGTCGCTTTTTTTGTCGATCACCCTTAAGTACTGCAGGAATTGAGACGCATTTCTGTACAGAATCTGCAGGATAAACCGGGTCTTCATATAGGTATAGAAATCCTTCACCCTGCCGTCCATAAACGCTGTCAAAATGGGAGTCTCTTCCAGGCATACTGTGATGATGCTCTGTTCTGTTGTTATGATACCCAAAGGGATGGTAATATACCAGTCTTTTCCGCTTCTTTCTTCAATAGAAGGAATGTCCACCAAAATAAGAGAATAGTTATCTTCCATCTCAATTCGGGAACGTTCTTCTTCATCCAGAGGCGCTTTTAAATGATCCGGATCAATTCCATACTGTTCAGAAATGTCCAGGATCTCTGTAGCCGTCGGATTGGTAAGGGCCACCCAGGCACCTGCCTGTGCCTCATCCTTCTGATGAATCGCTCCATCCTCTGTCATAAAAATCTGAATCATCGTCTCACCCTCCCATCGTTCTTATTGCAACAATTTCCATTACAAAACGGGCTGCCATTTTTCCATTATAGATTCTGCTTGTAAGTTTGTCAAACAGATTACTCCTTTTTGGCAGATTCCACCGATTGTAATCT
>JAETTS010000294.1 GCA_021769025.1 Enterocloster bolteae | reverse complement strand
TCCTCTCCCCACGGAAACCACTGCACCGGATTGTACGCATGCTGCAGCAGATAGGGCGATTTCTCATTGATTAACCTATTGGGTCTGTTGTTTTGATTGTCCACGATATCACCCCCCTTATGAACGAATATTTGCCCTTCTATGTTCCCCAAGGATACGCAAAAGTATACCCTTCTGCCGGCGGTAATAAATCCGCCGGCAGACAGAAGGCAAACATTAACGGTCATGCATTCTTTCGGGCCGCAGCGTCTCTGATGTTTTTAATGATAACCAGGGCCACCAGCAGGAATCCCACCTTTCCGTTGACCGCATAGATGAAATTCACAATGGCTGCATAAGGCGCTACCAATCCGATAACACAGCCCGCAGCCGCCAGAACAATGGCAGCAATCTTGTAGGTATTAGTTCCTTCCTTAGCCACGCGGTTTACCGGTGTCCAGAGAAGCGGACAGGCTGTGGTATAGATTCCCGCAAAAATCACCACGCTGAAGACGGTTGCAAGGAAGGGACTGCTCTGATGCAGAATCAGCAGAAGCGGAATCTGGGAAGCGCCAACCAAATCTATATTCTTAATCAATGCGCTTCCTACAATCAAAACTGCCAGGGTCAGGACAAGAACTCCCATGATAGTACCGTACTGGGCATCCTTGGGATTCCTCTCCTCCTTGCCAATGGCTGCCAGGAATGGTGCAAACCACAGCATGCCAAATCCAAGGTAGGAAATCATGGAACCCCACCATGTTCCGGAAGCCGCTATAATTCCGGAGCCGGGAATCAGCACCTCTGCTTCCTGGAAACTGAGGTTACCGTTGATAATGCCTACAAGGCCTGCAAGAAGGCACAGCACAATAATTGCAGGACCGATTTTTCCTATGATATCAACCAGTTTATTGAGTCCCAGCATTACCGTTAGTCCTGCAAGAGCAGCAATTATTACAGCGCCAATAGCAGGCTGAATACCAAACTGCTGCTGCAGGGTAGCTCCTGCGCCAGCAATCATGACAAAATAAGATGCAAAGGAAAAGATGACGGAGAACCAGTCAAAAAACAGACCTATGTATTTTCCACCGAAATAGTTAAAAACCTGGCTTCCTTTTTCAAACTGGCCTTTGCGGCCCGCCTCCAGAAAATTATAGTTCATGTAAAGGTTGCCTATAAAGAAAACGACAGCGCAAAGAACTATTTCCGTTCCATATGCCGCAAAAAACTGCATAATTTCCTGACCGGTAGAGAAACCAGAACCAATAGCAAATGCGATGAATGCGCCGCCGATAGTGACGACTCTGCCTATATTAAGCTTTTTATTCATACTTTCCTCACTTTCTTATATGATAATTCGTCCATATAACACTTCAGATGCTCTGTGGTTCTCAGAGCAATCGACATGTCCAATATTTGAAAGTCCTTAAGCTCCAAATCCGTGTAAAGGGCATCGGGGCGATAAGGCGAATCATGAAACTGAGCCAGTTTTTCCAGAACCAGCACATCCTCCCCCATATTGCTGATGGCCTCGTCACACAAGAATACCGTATGGCAGGGATTATATCTTTTATTGTAGCCGCCTCTGGGATCAGCAGCCAAATGCCAGCCTTTAATAATTAAGTCCCTGGCATAGAGCAGGCTTCTTTTTGCATTCCCATCCGTAAACTCTACACAGAGGCCGAGTTTTTCCAGTCTCTCTCCGGCTTCCGGATTATTTGTCACTACCAATACGTTCATACTGCCTTTTCCTCTCAAAAGATTGTCTGTTCCGTAATTTCAGTTGCAAGCGCCTCCACGGCTGTATCAAGCATATGGCGGCGGAATAACTTCTCATCCTCCTTTTCCAGTTCAATATTTCCTGTCGGATACGGAATTGCCATGGCAGGCACAACCCTGTTGGCGCCTACATTGATGGAAATAGGTGTTACAGTACATACATGCACTGCCGGAATTCCCTGTGCTTCGGTTTCCCTGACAATCGTTGCGCCGCAACGAGTACAGGTTCCTCAGGCAGAAGTCAGAATAATACCGTCAACCTTCATCGCCTTAAGCTCTGCAGCAATTGCCTGTCCAAAGGCAACTGCATTGTTGGTTGCGCAGCCATTTCCCGAAGTAACAAAGAGAGTATCGCTGAGCTTACCGATTTTTCCTTCTGCCTCCATATCCTTTAATACGTCGGCAGGAATCATTCGGTTGGGATCTTCCTGGGCATATACAGGATCGCAGCCTCCATGTATCATCTGATGCCTGGGCATATGGAAACCGCCGTAATCCTTACTAAATGAGTACTTTCCAAACTTAGTTGCAATACCGGTCTCAATATGGTCCGGGTTCCCCTCCGGCACAACAGCACCAGTTGTTACCAGGGCTATGACAGCCTTGGACAGCTCCTTAATGGCAGGCGCCGGAGGCACTCTGTTGTATGTAGGCATCGGCAGTTCTGTTTCGTAGGGCCTTCCATTGACCTTATTAAGCATCATTTCAACACACCTTTCGGCGCCGGTCTTATTGGAAAATTTGTTGATTCTCTGTCCCCTTTGGATATAGTTGTCGGCCTTGGGGTCTAAGGACCTGGGGTCCGTAAGGACTTTCCTAATCAGGGCAGTCATATCCGCTATCGCAGACCTCATACTCCCGGCAGAATTTCTGGTTTTTGTAATAAAACCGTATGTACGGAACATTTCTGCACCGGGATTTTCGGGGTACATTCCCGAAAAAGCCGGTATGCCTTTCAGACTGCAGATTTTAAGAATGTTACCGCAGGCCATTCCGTAGCGTCCCGCATTGAAGGCAGGTCCTGCGATTACTATGTCCGGCTTATATTTCTCTAGGGCTTTTGCTACGCCTGCCGTGACCTCGTCAAGGTTCTCATTAAAATAATTATCACCGCATACAATGGTTGCCACAATCTCAGCTTCATCCCCCATTGCTGCCTTAAGCGCCACCCCCGGACCAATCATGGCGTTCTCTCTTACCGAAAGAGGTGTATCAGCCTTCTCTTCTCCGCCAATCTGGGCATAGAACTGATTTATATAATGAATAATCTTCATTCTCACCTATCCTCCTTACAGAACCACGGAGTACATCCTGGTCATCCCCATCTGGTTCATTGAACACATGATGGCGACCATGTTTACATCAACACTGCCATCTGCATTGTAACCGTCAAGAGAACCGCCGGAAAGTACCCTAATCTGTTTTGCATCTCCTATAATCCTATCCATCTTTTCCAGGTGAACGGGCATATAGTCCGCATCTGTCCCGGTATTGATACAGGCATCAGCCTCCGGTGTGCTGTCTGTAGTGCCCTCTTCCCCACAGCATGCGGAAAGCATGCCCACGGTTTTGATTCCTGCTTTTTCCAGACTGCGTATCATCATCATCAGATCCGCGTCCGGATTTCCCGCTCCCTCTTCCACTACCGCTGCAACATCCCAGCCAAGAGACCTGGCCATTCTGACAGCCGCGTGACTGTTGCGTTCCTTATCATGGAGTACCGTATGGGTGGGTGTTACAATACAGCCGGCAAATTCCAGATCCACACCATGGTGCTTATACAGCTCCTTTAACAGGGGATTATTCTGGTGGTCCCATGTGGTATTTTTATCACTGGCAATCACGCAGCATCCATTTACGATTGCACCGTCAAAGATCTCATTTGGATTCATGTAGACAGGGTTTGTTTTTCCCGCATTAACCCCGTATATGTAGTTATCATGAATCAGGCCCTGGGCCATAGCCATATAGATGACCCCGGCCTTTGGCAGTTTCCTGGCAGGGTCCACAGGGGTAAGCTGATAAGTCTCATATGCGTCGGCATCAGCATCCATTGCAGCCTCTGCAACATAATTGGCAGCATGGAGTCCCAGCAGCCTGCAGGCAGCTTCATGGGCATGGGGTTCTGTGCCATCCGGGCAATTTCCGACAACTACAATGTTGTTCAGCTTAGAGTAATAACAATAGTCCGCACAGGTTCCCTTCATATCAATCACACCCTCCTGCACACCAACTATGGTTCCTGTAGTAACAATGGCACAGCCTTTAAATACCTTAAGCCGTCCCTCTCCGCAGCCTTCATAGGCCCCTGCAAAGCCCGGGAAGGATGAACCTGCTCCCTTGCCGTCGAGCTTTACCCTTGGCTCAACCACATCCTTAACTGGTATGATTCTCACAGATTCACCTGGT
>JAETTS010000293.1 GCA_021769025.1 Enterocloster bolteae | reverse complement strand
AGTTTCCCCGCTGTCATCCAGGATCTTCCCCGTCTCCGCCCCGAAGCTTGACATCATCCGTCTCCCGCTTTTAACATCCACGCACACCAGAAAAAGTACTGCCATCCCGATCATCAAAATTTGTTTCCACATCATGATAAAATTCCCTGGATCATTTCCATAAGCGCCAGAAGAATCGGCATACTGACCGCCAAAATCGATAATTTTCCAAAAATCTCAATCTGGTTTCCCAAAGAACCATACCCGGCATCCTTGCAGATTCCAGAAGAAAATTCTGCAATATACGTGATTCCGATCATTTTCATCAATGCATTGATATATACATGATTGATCTTTATATAGGCTTGTACCTGTTTTATCGTCTCAATGACAGTCTCCAGCTTGGAAATCCCATAAAAAAAGATAACCAGCCCTGCTCCTGCCGCCAGGTATACACTGTACTCCCCTTTTACCCCTTTCAGCTGTACCGCCAGCATCATAGCCGCAAGCCCCAGGACTGCGATGGACACAATGGTCATACTGTCACCTGCGCCTTCCTGCTTTTCCCTTACAAAGCAAACAAATTTTTAATGGTTTCAAACAGCTCATAGATATAGGGCACCATCCAGAACAGAACCAGGATAAGTCCAGCCAGACTGGTCAAAAACGCCTGTTCCTCTCTCCCGCTGTGTTTCAAGACCTGGCAGATAACAGAGACCAAAATTCCCACTGCCGCGATTCGAAAAATCAGATTGACCCCCATGTCCCCCTCCTCAACACATTATAATCGAAAGAAACAGCCCTCCCATAATTCCCAGGCTGGTACACAGCTTTGTCCGTTGTCGTTCCTGTTCCCGATAAGAATCAATGGTTGTTGCCAGCTGTTCCAGATAAAGCTCAATGGTCCTCTCCTGCATTCCCAGATCCAGGTATCCCAGATGCTCACCCAGTGCCTGAAACTCTTCAAATTCCTTTTCAGTCAATGGTATCTCCTTCCTGTAGCCACTGACCGTCTCTTTCCACAGATCATAAAATAACTCCCCTTCCTGTTTCCGTATCCGTTCTGCTGTCTGGCAAAAAATCTCTGCTAACATCCCCTCCGATTTTCTCCCAACATGCTGGAATGCTTCTTCCAAAGGAGCATGGACATACAGGATCTCTCCCCGCAACAGCAGAAGCATTTTCCGGATCTGCTCCAATACTTTTCTATGTTCCTTCCACTGTTCCGCCTTCCACACCCCAAGCGCGCTTGAGGAGACTATCACCAAAATGCTTCCCATTATTTTCATCCACATAACCCAACGCTCCCTGTCAAAACACTAGCACCCTCCATACAACTTTGTCCTTCCAGAATCCAGGATCCCTTCCACATGCCCGATCTTTCCATGATTGTCCAGGATAATGTACCGCTCAAACATCTGCTCCTCCACCAACCGGCTAAGAACTGGTTTCTGCCTTAGATCTTCCACAGAGTTCCCGTGAACCGTGGCTACCAGTTTGCATCCGCAGTTCATCACATATTCCATTGCCTCCAGATCCTCCCTGCTTCCGATCTCATCCACTGCGATTACAGTAGGAGACATGGTCCGAATCATCATCATCATGCCTTTGGCCTTTGGACAACAATCCAGAATATCGGTCCGGATTCCCACATGATTCTGAGGCTCCCCCTGATAACAGGCCCCAATTTCCGACCGCTCATCTACCACCCCCACTGTAACCCCTTTCTGGTCTTTCCATCCGTCTGAAAGCTGACGGACCATATCGCGAAGCAGCGTGGTCTTTCCACACCTGGGCGGAGAGATAAGAAGGGTGTGGAGAACCTGTCCATGTTCATACAAAAACGGCATAATCTTGTCCGCACATCCAAGTATCTCATGGGCCAGTCGGATATTTAAAAAGGATATGTTGGTTATAGTCCGAATCCCCCGGCCATCCAAAACTGTTTTCCCTGCAATCCCGATCCGATGCCCGCCCTGTATGGTCAAAAACCCCTGTTTTATCTCTTCCTCAAATGCATAAAGGGAATGACTGCTTACATGCTCCATGGTTTCCCTTATGTCTTCTTTGCCCACCAGATAGGCATCCCCTCCCTTTGTACTTAGCCCTCCATTCCGGGTCAGGTAATATTCCCGGTTGTCCAATATCAGGATAAGAGGCATCCCCACCCGCAGGCGTATCTCCTGAACCCTCTCAAAATCCACAGGAAGCCTCGAAAGAATCTCTCGGATTGTCCGGGAAAATAGTTTGATCAGCTGGCTATTTCTCTCCACATGATCCCCTCCTTTTCTCCCAATATATGTAGGTGGGATAGAGAAACATTCCTGTTTCCATTTACATAATTTTTGCAAATCAGGCCAACCTATCCCATAAGCAAACAAAGGAGGCAAAAAATTATGTGGGGTATTCTTATCGCATTGATATCCGGTGCTCTCATGAGCATACAAGGTGTATTTAATACGGAGGTAACTAAGCAGACCAGTATCTGGGTTTCTTCCGGTTGGGTGCAGCTGACAGCTTTTTTGACCTGTCTGGCCCTTTGGCTTTTCACAGGCAGGCAGGAGGTAAGTGGCCTGTGGCAGGTACATCCTTGGTACATGCTGGCCGGAGGTGTTCTGGGAGCATTCATCACCTACACAGTCATCAAAAGCGTAGGAAGCTTAGGACCGGCCCGATCCGCCCTGTTGATCGTAGTTGCCCAGATTATCGTGGCTTATGGGATTGAACTTTTTGGTCTCTTTGGAGTTGAAAAGGCAGACTTTGAGTGGAGGAAGGCCATCGGTGCCCTCATTGCCATCGTCGGTATTGTAATGTTTAAAAAATAATACTTGTATTTGGGGATTTATTTAGGTAGAATAGATATTGTACGATACGTAATACATCGTAGCAGACGGAAAATGGTACTCTCCTGATAAAAGGAGGAATACCATGAAAAAACAAACCTTAAAATTGTCCGTAACAATCATATGTGTGTTGGCTGCAGGCATATGTTATAGTTGCGGCAGATGGACAGACCGGGGCACTGACAGCAGACATTTAACAGAATTTTCGGAGGAATCGTTCTTCTTTGAAACACAATCAGATGAATGCTTGGAATACAGCGATGCGGCAGATTCGGAACTGGAGACGGATACGGAACCTGCCGTCTCTTTTACAGAGGATGGAATCTGTTATGTGCATGTCTGTGGAGAAGTTAAAAAGCCGGGAGTCTATGAGATAGCGCCTGGCAGCCGTGTCTTTCAGGCTGTGGAACAGGCAGGCGGATTTACCGAGGCAGCTGCAAAAGGATATCTGAATCTTGCCCAGGAGATTGTGGATGGCATGAAGATTATTGTCCCGTCCAGGGAATGGGAGGACACCTGGAATTGTTGGGAGACAGATAGCAGCGGACAACCAGCTGGGAGGCAGGAACCGCTGGAAGCGACAGTTCCAGGCATCTATGTCCCGTCCGAAGGCACCGGTTTTTCCACGTTTGCACAGGGGGCGCAAGAGGGCAAGGTAAACTTAAATACTGCCTCCAAAGACCAGCTGATGACCTTAAAGGGAATCGGTCAGGCCCGAGCCCAGGATATCATCCGATATCGGGACGATCACGGGCCCTTCCAGTCCATTGAGGAAATCATGAATGTATCCGGCATTAAAGAGAATGCCTTTAACAAAATAAAAGACGACATCACAGTATAATCCCCTCGTCTGCACTTGCAGACATCACTTTGAAGAAACGGGGCTTCTGTATCAATTCGGGCTTTCATATAGGACTAGGTAAAGAAGAGGTGTGGAATGGCGAAGGTTTTGGTAGTGGATGATGAGAAACTGATCGTAAAAGGAATACGTTTCAGCCTGGAACAGGATGGAATGAGTGTAGATTGCGCTTACGACGGGGAAGAGGCGATCGCCTGCGCAAAAGAGCATGAATATGACATAATCTTACTGGATGTGATGCTGCCCAAGGCAGACGGGCTTACGGTGTGCCAGACTATTCGGGAATTTTCAGAGGTTCCTATCATTATGTTGACTGCCAAAGGCGATGACATGGATAAAATCCTTGGGTTGGAGTACGGAGCGGATGATTATATTACCAAACCATTTAATATTTTGGAGGTAAAGGCCAGGATTAAGGCAATCCTCCGGAGAAACTCCAAGCAGAGCAAGGCTCCCCGTGAGCCGGAAAAACGTATGATCACAGCTGGCAGCCTGCGGCTGGACC
>JAETTS010000292.1 GCA_021769025.1 Enterocloster bolteae | reverse complement strand
CCATATATCCCCACAGGACAATGTTGACATTTCCTCCGATCAGGTATTTTGAACTGGGTTCATTGATCACAGCTACGCTTCCGATTCTCAATGTATCCATCAAAAGTTCTGGTGCCTTACGGTTGATCTCTGAAAGAATGGCAATCCCTTCGTTTGCATTCCGCCAGTATAAGGAGATTTCTATAATCTGGGTCTCATCGTACTGGGTAAGGCTTAGATTATCCTCAATATCCTTTGTGGTGACTCCTAATAGCCCCAGGGAATCAATGATCTCCTTCAGCATCTTGTCGCTCTTTAACACATACCCAACCGCTCCCACCAGATTTTTCGCCATATTGATGTCGTTATAGTTGGGAAAATCGTATCCAGAGGTAAACAGCCCCGAATTGGTCTGGGTGTTCACGGAAAAGGAGCTGGTTACAATGTATTCCTTGCTCATTTCCCCACGGAGGTAGGAAATACCGGAAAGCACAATGCCGATCATCAGTCCTGCCCCTGTCAATACCGTGATAAGTATGCGATGTTTGATTATGCCATACAGGATGTCTGCGATCCTTATGTGAATTCCGTTATTGCTCACGGCCCGTTCCCTCTCTTACCTCTCTGCGCCTGGAAGATTTCCTCTTCCAGACTGTTAAAACCCCAACGATGCCAAGCAGAAGAAGGCCGCATCCAATCACAATGCCTATAAGATTACCGGCTGTCCAGACCATCACCGAGAATTCCTGCAGCGCCTTGTCTTCTGCAAATACATACTCGTATCTCTTGTTTTTGTTTCCATTTAAAACCACAGAATATCTTCCCGCCGGAAGATTCTCAAACATTTCCGCCGAGCCGCTGGTAGTCCAGGTGCGGATCAGCTGGCCGCCTTCGTCATACAACGCCAGGTTGGTATTGGACACTGGCTTTTTTAAAAGCCGGTCTCTGACATCAACCGTCACCCGCGCCATATAATTGGTAAGCGCCAGGGAGGCTTCTGCCTCATCCTGAATCCTGCCTTCTTCCGAGACAAACAGCTCAATGGGTTCTCCATGAGACTTATACCCGTCCGGGATACGGTTCTGTATAAGCCTGTAGACCGTATTTTTCTCCAGATCAGTAAAAATAAGTTCCCCGTTCTGATCTGTCACGCCGGTCTTGGACCGCTCCGGGTGCTGGGGGCAATCCAGCACAAATTCTGCGCCCTCCAGTTTTATATTAGTATATAATTCATCAGCCAGTGTCAGGCGGATCTTGGTCTTCTCACAGGTGAATTCCAGGGCTGCCGGAGTATTTCCGTCTCTTTTTTTCACTTCCGCATCCATGCCCATGGGTATGCTGGCATAGTATCTGGGAATCCCGTCCTGGGTAACCGTATACCGCCCCAGGTACAACTCCTTGCTCTCGCCGTGGCCTTCCTCATCGGATACAATGGTATCGGCCAGTTCCTCTTTCCCATACCGTATGGATTGGTCTGCAGTGATAATATCTTCCGCAGCAGTGACCTTGAAGGTTCCGTCTGGAACAGGCTCATGGGTGTCCATGTCTTTTAGCACAATAGGAATCACATTCTTGGAGGGGGAAATCTCGATAGACACCACATAAGGATCCGGCCAGTCATAGATGTCATCCACGTCAAACCGCACCGCGTCCGCCATATCATACCCATCCAGTTCCGTGATTTGTTTAAAATAGTAATGGCCTTCTTCAATCTTCTCCGGAAGATAGAAAACCCCTTCTTTTGTTGTCTCGTAATTGCGGTATTCAATCTTCACAGGATAATAGGTATTTAAAAAACGCAGTACGCCTCCTTGATTCTTTATCTGTTCCTCATATAACTCAAACGTAATCCCGTCCTTTCGGATGGCGCGTCCTGTCTCTTTGTCAATCACCGTCACATAGACGGCGGCCTTGCTCCACTCCTCTCCCCCATGGGTGGGAAGGGGATACTCATAATTATATTGGGGATCGGTTCCTATGCCGGTGCCGCTTCCTCCTCCCCCGTCGCCATCATTCTCGCTTCCATCATCCCCGCCGCCCCTGTCATCCTGGCTCTCATGTTCCACCTCCGGATAATGATATGCCTCACCTGTCCTGTCTCCAAGCTGATTGTCTACGTTGTAGCTGTCTCCACTTTCGGCATCCGGCAGGGTATCTTCCGGTATCTGCATCAGGTATAAGATCAAAAGCATAATGATCAGAAGCAGAACCAGGGCAAGAGCGGACATAAGGTCTGTATTGGACTGCCAGTAATCGATCTCTGAGTGGTCTTTTCCTTTTTTCATGGTGCCTTGCCTCCTGTTCTACAGCCTTCTTCCTTATGGTTTTATCGTATAATTTGGTAACCTTCCCCTGGCTCTTCTTTTACCATTACATTCTGAAGATAAATTTTTGTATTGTCTCCCATCTGGTCAAAGCCGTTTATCACACCGTTTGTGATATGTATTTCATCGATGCTTTCCTCTTTTGTGAGGCCTCCGTGAAGATCGCAGGCTTCCATCTGAAGGTCGGTAAAGTACACCGAGTCGGCCAGTTCTGCAAATACCAGATACCCATCCGCCGCCTCTACCTCTACCTGGCTTATCTCTACCTTAGGGGCGCGGATAGCGGCCAGAATCGTTCCCTGGTCTGCATGATCAACTGTGATCTTCAGCCCGTGAACCGTGACCCGCTCTCCTGCTGCATGAATGTCAAATCTGGCCTGAAAACGTTTTGACCCATCGTGCCGGTACGCTTCTGGTTGGTAACTGCACCCAACCTTGCAATTGTTAACCGTGATATCATTGGAAAAAATATTTCTGGCCGTGCAGATGGATATGTCATGCTTGTTGCCAAAGGCAGAACACCCGATGACGGTAATGTCATTCCCGTCTGCCCCGATCCCATATCCCCTGTCGCCAGTATTGGTTGCAGTCCAGTTCTGGGCATAACAATTCTCTATCCTTACCTGATAACAGTTGTAAACCAGAATCCCCACCTCCCCGTCAGATCCTTCTTCACAGATCGAGCTTACATTGCTTATGGTGCTCTTACACATTCGTTTCAGTTCAAGTCCGCAGGAACCCTGGCAATTTCTGGCCAGGATGGTCAGATTGGAAATGTATGCATGATATTCATTAAAATAGCTTGCCGTATAATGTTCCAGGTTTTCCGCCAACGGCTTGCTGCCATGGTAAGAAATATAGCCTCTGTAATAGGTGCCGTAATAGGGCTGATTTTCCGTTATTATGGCAACATCCGAAGACGGATCCTGATTCAGGCTTGCGCATATTTCCATGACGCCTCCATCACAGTGCAGCACATATCCATTTCCATTCAGGGAAACATTATGATCCCAGACCGAAACCTTGGAAAACAGGTACAGGTCAGAAACCAATACAACCGGATTCCCGGACTCCAATGCCTTCTGAAGGGCAGGCCCGTCATCATGAATCCCATCCGCCAGGGCGCCAAACTGCTGGGGTGTAACAACCGTTCCGGTCCCTGTTTCCGCCAGGCTCTGCCCACTGGCAGATCCAGGGGTAAGTGTCTCTGCCCTGGCAATGCCTTCCTTTATTCCCAGTCTGTAAAAGCCAGCCAGAAAGGCAGCTGTGATGATGAAAAAACACGGAAGAAGCGCCTTCCATACTGTCATTTCGCTTTTTTTATGATCCAGTTGTTTCATATCAATCCCGATTCTCCTTACCCTTGTTTTTCTCTATGTTTCTGTATCCTTGCGGTTGCAGCATAATGCCATAACCAGCCATATGCTAAATGTTTTGTAATCATAGGTTCCTCCCAGGCACCTCTCAGTCAGGCCATTGACCATCAAATATGCAAGAATCATGGAACTGAATACATATTTCTTATGTGAAATCTGCCCGATCTCCCTCATGGAATACAAAAGAGCAGCAAAAAACATGGCGATTCCAATCAGACCAATATTCAGCCAGAATTCCATCAACATATTGTGCGCCCCAGTTGTTATGTTCCCCAAAAAAGAATGTTCATAAAAACCTGCCTGGATCAGAGCCACTGCGCTCTGGTCTCTCCAGAACATCCCATAACCGTAACCAGTAAAGGTACGTCGGTTCATCATGACAGCGATAATCTGATTCCAGAGAGGAATCCGTCCAGTCAATGTGGCATCCTTCCCTATGGCCTGAAAAAACCATTCAAAATGGGGCATCAGCGTCAATGTGATAAACAGAAAAAGGAGGCTTCCTCC
>JAETTS010000291.1 GCA_021769025.1 Enterocloster bolteae | reverse complement strand
CCTCCCCCGGCTTGGTCATACACACCACCTGGGTAACCACATCCCCCTTCAATTCCAGGTTATTCTCCCTGAGATACGCAATCCCTCCCCTCAGACTATCCACCGACAAATACTGCCCCGAACGGGACGGAACACAGGTATGAACACACATACATGCCGGATAAAACTGTACCTTATCCGTCTTTTCCACCCCCAAAAACCCGGCATACTCCTCATTGACTCCCAGACCAAACTCGAAATTCCCATCCCCCTTCTTCACATCCTTCTCATAAAATAAGGCACAGGAATACACAAAGGGCGTCTTGGCCGACCACTGAGAAACCAACTCCAGATCCTTCTTATCCTTAAAAAGCGTATAATTTTTCTGGGTATTCATCCGGTAAATTCCCGGCCTCTGCCGGATCTGATATTTTCCTACACTATTCCAGGCATCCCCCAGCATCTCCTGGCTCTGCCGAATCCGCTTCAAAAGGTTCATCTGCCGCACAATCTCATGCTCGATTCCCTCCTCCACAGTCTGCATCCGCTCTTTAATCTCCAGCAGGTTCTCACTGCGAAACAGCTCCGCCACCTCCTCCAGGGTAAACCCATAGCTCTGATAATGCCGCGCCCGAAGAAGCATATGCAGATCCCAGGTATTATAATACCGATACCCTGTCTCCGCATCCCGGACAGGCCGTATAATCTCCCGGCTCTCATAATACCGAATAGCCTCCGCAGAAATTCCCAAAAGTCCTGCCATTGTCCCAATGCTGTACTTCTCATACATACGCCATTCTCCAAACTCTCAAGTCGTTTGAGGGGTTCCCTGATTCCGTTCAAAGATTCTCCGCAACATAACCACCGATGCGACTGCCAAAACCAACTCCGCCAACGGCTGGGCATAAGGCAATCCATACAGGGGGAACAGGGCATTAAGGACAAACAGTGCTGGAATCTCCAATATAATTTTCCTCATAATGGCAAAAATCAACGCATTCTTGCCCATACCCAGAGCCTGGAACACACCCACCGCCAAAAAGTCCATATAAATCAAAGGCTGGGCAAGACACAAACCCCGCAAAAAACGGGTACCATAATCCACAATCACCTGATTATCCATGAACAGCCGAACCAGGCCTCCGGCTCCCACATAATACCCGGCTGCCACTGCCACCGTAGCCGGAAGCATCAGCTTGATGGCAAATAAAATGCTGTCCTTCATCCTCCTGTGATTCCCGCTGGCAAAATTATAGCTGATTAAGGGCATAACCCCCTGCGAAAATCCCAAGGCAATCTGAAACGGCACCATATTCACCTTCTGTGCAATCCCCATGGCCGCCACCGCATCCGCGCCATAAGAAGACGTAAAATTATTCAGAATCGTAGAGCCTGTCACATTTAAAAGATTCTGTATGGAAGCCGGAATCCCTACCGCGCAGATTCCCAGAACAATCGCCCTCTCAAATCCCATCTTGCCTGGGTTGATACACACAAATGTAGTCTTTCGCTTCATATAAAGCAAAACAAAGAAATACCCGCAGGCAAAACAATTGGACAAAAAGGTAGCAAGTCCCGCTCCCGCCGCTCCCATATTAAATCCCCAGGGAAGAATAAAAATGGGATCCAGAATCATATTCAAAATACACCCGCTCATAGTCCCGATGCTGGCATGGAGAGACGCTCCCTCAGACCGAACCATATAGGCCATCACCACATTCAGAATCGCCGGCGCTGCGCCGCAGGTCACTGTCCACAGCATATAGCTGTCCGTAGCCGCCCGAGTCACCTCGTCCGCTCCCAGCACCGTCAAGAGAGGCCCCTTAAATATAGTACACATCAGAGAAAACAAAAGCCCGGAAAACAGAGAACAATAAAACCCAAAAGCCGAGCTTCTCCTCACCGTCTCATAATCCCGGCTCCCCAAAGCCCGGCTCATCATACTGGAGGTTCCCACCCCAAACAGGTTATTCACCGCATTAAACGCTAAAAGCACCGGATAAGCCAAAGTCACTGCCGCATTCTGCACCGGATCATTCATCATTCCCACAAAATACGTATCTGCCAGATTATATATTACCATAACCAGCGAGCTTAAAATGGTAGGGATTGTCAGCTTCGCTATAGCCCTCGGTATGGGCATTTTCTCAAACAACAGCACCTTCTGATTTTCTTCCAATTATAAAACAGCCCCTTTCTTCTGTATCTGCCGCCAGAGTGCTGTACTCCCCCTTACAGTACTGAAAGACAGTATTACAATTTTAACATGATTTAATAAAAAAAACAATCTTGTCCAAAAATCTCTTCCCTTTTCCCAAAAATCGTGATACAATACGTAATCAGTAAAAACAACTGCAAACTTTAACATGATAGAGGTGCGGAATTCAAGAGTATCAGGAAACCAGTATATTATTCACACTGGAGGCTGGGCCGCCGTTTTCTTAAGAAAGGGGATTTCGCCGAAGGATCTTACACCGGTCCGGAATGTAAGGTTCTGGGACGACGCAGAACATGCGGCGTACTGTCACAAATGTGGAGCGCTATCTGTGTTGTGGGCTTACTGTGCTTTTTGCAGAAACATACGCCACAGACGCGTCTCTTCGGAGATCGAATCGTTTGTGGTGTTTTTATATGCAACAGAGAATGATAACGATCAAGAAAAAGGAGAAACAACATGTATCCCACAAAAAAGAAAGTATGTTTAACTCTGGGAACGATTCTTCTTATGACCCTTGCCTGTTCCATCACAGTTATGGCAGCTGAGGGCGAAGCAGAGTATGTTCCTGCCGTGTATTCCACCTTTTGGGCCCTGGTTCCCCCTATTGTGGCCATCGGACTGGCCCTTATAACCAAGGAGGTATACAGTTCCCTGTTTGTAGGAATCCTGATGGGTGGCCTTCTGTATTCTGGTTTCCAGTTTGAGACCACCATCACCCACATTTTTGAGGATGGCATCATCGGCGTCCTGTCTGACAGCTACAACGTAGGGATCCTGGTATTTCTGGTGATCTTAGGCACTATGGTAAGCCTGATGAACAAAGCCGGCGGTTCTGCTGCCTTTGGTCAGTTCGCTGCCCAAAAGATCCACAGCCGGGTAGGTGCCCAGCTGGCTACTATTCTCTTAGGCGTCCTGATTTTCATTGACGATTACTTCAACTGCTTAACTGTAGGAAGCGTCATGCGCCCGGTTACCGACAAATTTAAGGTTTCCAGGGCCAAGCTTGCCTATCTGATCGATGCTACCGCAGCTCCGGTATGTATCATTGCCCCCATCTCCTCCTGGGCCGCTGCCGTCACTGGATTTGTGGAGGGTGAAGACGGGTTTTCTATTTTCATCCGGGCCATTCCTTACAATTTCTATGCGATCCTTACCATTGTTATGATGGTAGGCATGGTGGTGATGAAGATGGAATTTGGTTCCATGAAAACTCATGAGTTAAACGCCATAAAAGGTGATCTGTACACCACACCGGGACGCCCTTATGGCCTTACAAAAGACGATCTTACAGAGACCAAGGGAAAGGTGATCGATCTTCTGATTCCTATTATTTCTCTGATCATCTGCTGTGTAATTGGTATGCTGTATACCGGCGACTTCTTCTCAGGAACAGATTTTGTAACCGCATTCTCCAACTCCGATGCCTCCCTGGGACTTACCTTCGGCAGCTTCTTCGGACTGATTATCACCATTGTTCTTTACCAGATCCGTCGGGTTCTTAAGTTCTCCGATTGTATGGCATGTATCCCCGAAGGCTTCAAGGCTATGGTTCCGGCTATCCTGATCCTTACCTTTGCCTGGACCTTAAAGGCTATGACCGACAGCCTAGGAGCAGATGTCTATGTGGCAAGCCTGGTGGAAAACAGCGCCAAAGGGCTGATCAATTTCCTTCCTGCCATCATCTTCGTGGTGGGATGTCTTCTGGCATTTGCCACCGGAACCTCTTGGGGAACCTTTGGAATCCTGATTCCGATTGTTGTTGCCGTATTTGAGAACATCAACCCACAGCTGATGATTATCTCCATCTCTGCCTGTATGGCAGGAGCTGTATGCGGCGACCACTGCTCCCCTATATCTGACACTACCATCATGGCCTCGGCAGGAGCTCAGTGTGAGCATGTCAATCATGTGATGACACAGCTGCCATATGCAGTTACTGCAGCGGCAGTATCCTTTGTGACATACATCATCGCCGGATTCGTGCAGACAGCATGGGTTTCACT
>JAETTS010000290.1 GCA_021769025.1 Enterocloster bolteae | reverse complement strand
TATTCCTTTGATTTGGATAAAGAGGCGGATGCCATAGAGAAAGCGGTTCAAAAGGTTCTGACGGACGGTTACCGCACGGCAGACCTGTACTCAGAAGGCTGTACCAGGGTAGGGACAGCCCGGATGGGGGATTTGATAGCAGCAAATATCAGCTGAAAGGAGAAAAATTATGAGAAGCGACAATGCAAAATCCGGTATGCAGCAGGCTCCGGCCCGTTCGCTTTTCCGGGCTCTGGGCATAACCGAAGAAGAACTGGCAAGGCCATTGGTAGGCGTGGTCAGTTCTTACAATGAGATTGTTCCAGGGCATATGAATCTGGATAAAATTGTGGATGCAGTAAAACAGGGTGTGGCGATGGCAGGAGGAACTCCCATTGTATTCCCGGCCATTGCTGTCTGTGATGGTATTGCCATGGGGCATGAAGGAATGAAATATTCTCTGGTAACCAGGGATCTGATCGCTGATTCTACAGAATGTATGGCTCTGGCCCATCAGTTTGATGCGCTGGTTATGGTTCCTAACTGTGACAAAAATGTACCGGGGCTTTTGATGGCGGCAGCCCGCTTAAACATTCCAACCGTGTTTGTCAGCGGCGGCCCTATGCTGGCTGGACGCGTAAAAGGCCAGAAGAGAAGCTTGTCCAGCATGTTTGAGGCAGTAGGTTCCTATGCGGCAGGCACCATGACTGAAGAAGATGTAGAAGAATTCGTATGTAAGGTATGTCCTACCTGTGGTTCTTGTTCTGGTATGTACACTGCCAACAGCATGAACTGCTTAACTGAGGTTCTGGGCATGGGGCTTCAGGGAAATGGCACCATCCCAGCGGTTTATTCTGAGAGAATCCGTCTTGCCAAACATGCAGGAATGGCGGTTATGGAACTTTTGAAGAAAAACATCTGTCCGAGAGACATCATGACAGAGGCAGCATTCCAAAATGCCCTGACTATGGATATGGCTCTTGGATGCAGCACCAACAGCATGCTGCACCTGCCAGCGATTGCTCATGAGGCAGGCGTGGAATTAAATGTGGATATTGCCAATGAGATCAGTGCAAAGACACCCAATCTTTGCCACCTGGCTCCGGCAGGCCCTACTTATATGGAAGACTTAAATGAGGCTGGCGGTATCTACGCAGTTATGAAAGAGATCAGCAAGCTGGGACTTTTGAACCTGGATTGCATGACTGCTACCGGCAAGACCGTAGGAGAGAATATAAAGAATGCAGTAAACAGGAATACGGAAGTGATCCGCACGGTTGAGAACCCTTATTCCCCGACGGGAGGGATTGCCGTATTGAGAGGAAACCTGGCACCGGATTCCTGTGTGGTGAAGCGTTCCGCTGTAGTGCCGGAGATGCTGAAGCATGAGGGACCGGCCAGAGTGTTTGACTGTGAGGAGGATGCCATTGCAGCCATCAAAGGCGGCAAGATTGTGGCTGGTGACGTGGTGGTGATTCGGTATGAAGGACCGAAGGGCGGTCCTGGTATGAGAGAGATGCTGAACCCGACTTCTGCCATTGCAGGAATGGGGCTGGGGGAGTCTGTAGCATTGATTACAGACGGACGGTTCAGCGGCGCTTCCAGAGGGGCATCCATCGGACATGTGTGCCCGGAGGCAGCAGCAGGCGGCCCCATTGGCTTAGTAGAAGAAGGCGATATGATTTCCATTGATATTAATGCCAACACCATTCAGATGAAGGTTTCGGATGAGGAACTGGCCAGACGGCGGGCAACCTGGAAGCCTAAGACCAAGGAAGTATCCGGATACTTAAGACGCTACCGTGATGCAGTTACCTCTGCTGATAAGGGAGCTATATTAGTATAACATATCACATCGATAAAACGTAACAGTGAGGAGAATGATGCATATATGCAGAAATTGACAGGAGCAGAGATTGTAGTAGAGTGTTTGAAAGAACAAGGCGTGGACACTGTGTTCGGTTATCCGGGCGGAGCAATTTTGAATATCTACGATGCGCTTTATAAACATCAGGATGAGATTACCCATATTTTGACTTCCCATGAGCAGGGAGCAGCCCATGCTGCAGACGGTTATGCCAGGGCTACCGGAAAGGTAGGTGTATGCCTGGCCACCTCCGGCCCTGGAGCAACCAATCTGGTGACTGGTATTGCCACTGCCTATATGGACTCGATCCCTGTGGTGGCAATCACCTGCAATGTTGGGGTGAATCTTCTGGGAAAGGATAGCTTTCAGGAGATTGATATTGCCGGAGTCACCATGCCGATTACCAAATATAACTTCATTGTAAAAGATATAACCAAGCTGGCGGAGGTGATGCGCCGCGCCTTTCGAATTGCCAGATCAGGCCGTCCAGGCCCGGTTTTGGTGGATATCACCAAGGACGTGACAGCCAATTCTTACGACTATGAGTACAAGACACCTGAAGAGGTAGTCCGCCAGGCAGATACCATTACGGAGGAGGATCTGGAGAAAGCTCTTCTGATGATCAAGGCATCCCAGAAACCCTTTATTTTTGTAGGCGGTGGAGCGGTTCTGTCCGATGCAGCCGATGAAGTTAAGGCATTTGCCCATAAGATTCATGCTCCGGTGGCAGACAGCCTGATGGGCAAAGGCGGTTTTGACGGGACAGATGAATTGTATACCGGCATGGCCGGAATGCATGGAACCAAGACTTCCAACTTTGGAATCACCGAGTGCGACCTTTTAGTGGTGATCGGTGCCAGATTCAGTGACCGGGTGGTTGGTAATGCGTCTAAGTTTGCCAGGAATGCCAAGATTTTGCAGCTGGACATCGACCCGGCGGAGATCAACAAAAATGTTCGTACCCATGCCAGCATCATAGGCGATATCAAGGTAATCTTGAGGAAGCTGAATGCCCGTTTAGATCCCCAGAATCATGATGAATGGGTTGCCCATATTGAACGGCTGAAGGATATGTATCCTCTTCATTACAACAAAGAGGTGCTGACAGGGCCGTCGGTGGTGGAAGCCATCTACGATGTGACAGGAGGAGATGCCATCATCGTCACGGAAGTGGGACAGCATCAGATGTGGGCTGCACAGTTCTATAAGTTTAAGAGTCCCCGCACCCTCTTAACCTCCGGCGGTCTGGGAACCATGGGCTATGGCCTGGGAGCTGCCATCGGGGCAAAGATGGGTAAGAAGGACAAAAAAGTGTTTAACATTGCAGGAGATGGATGTTTCCGCATGAATATGAACGAGATCGCTACGGCAACCCGATACAACATTCCGGTGATTCAGGTAGTGATCAACAACCATGTGCTTGGAATGGTACGCCAGTGGCAGACACTGTACTATGGAAAACGGTATTCGCATACCATATTAAATGATCACGTGGACTTTGTGAAGGTAGCAGAGGCTATGGGAGCCAAGGCATACCGGGTGACGAAGAAAGAGGAGTTAAAGCCAGCACTTGAGGAGGCGATGGCTCTGGATATTCCGGTTGTGATTGACTGCCAGATCCACTGTGATGACAAGGTATTCCCTATGGTATCACCAGGCGGTGCCATATCCGAGGCGTTTGATGATACAGATCTGAAGATCTGAAGCCATATGGTAAAACAAATATAAAAAATTAAGAAAGAGGGGACACGGTAATGAGTAGAGTGTACAATTTCTCGGCAGGCCCGGCAGTGTTGCCGGAGGAAGTATTGAAGGAAGCCGCGGCAGAGATGCTGGACTATAATGGCACTGGAATGTCAGTGATGGAGATGTCACACAGGTCAAAGGCCTTTGAGACCATTATCACGGATGCGGAAGCCGATTTGAGAGAACTGATGGGAATTCCAGACAATTATAAAGTACTGTTTTTACAGGGAGGCGCTCATCTGCAGTTCTCCATGGTGCCCATGAACCTGATGAAGAATAAGGTAGCGGATTATATTATCACCGGACAGTGGGCTAAAAAGGCATTCAAAGAGGCCCAGAAATATGGAAAAGCCAATACCATTGCATCCAGTGAGGATAAAACCTTCAGCTATATTCCGGATTGTTCCGACCTGCCGATTTCCGAAGATGCGGATTATGTCTATATCTGTGAGAACAACACCATCTATGGCACTAAGTTTAAAACCCTTCCCAACACAAAGGGTAAGACTCTGGTAGCTGATGTGTCCTCCTGCTTCTTATCCGAGCCGGTAGATGTAACCCAATATGGTATCATCTATGGCGGAGTTCAAAAGAACATTGGCCCGGCTG
>JAETTS010000289.1 GCA_021769025.1 Enterocloster bolteae | reverse complement strand
CCGCTGGCGGGTAGAGAACAGCTGGGGAGAAGAACCAGGCAAAAAAGGGTATTTTATCATGAGTGATGAATGGTTTTCGGAATATATGTATCAGGTAGTCATTAATAAAAAATACCTGACGGAAGAACAGCTGGATATTCTGAATACAGAGACTATTGTTTTAAATCCATGGGATCCTATGGGGTCACTGGCTTAAGATAAAAAGAGGTTGTTTCTGCATTTTGCAACAGACAACCTCTTTCCCTATTCTGCAAATTAAATTTATTCCAACTCTGACGCATCCATAAGCTTTCCGTCCATCCAGATCCTTTCCAGATCGTAGAACAGCCTGTCTTCCCTGCAGAATGCATGGACGATAATATCACCATAATCCATCAGGATCCATCCGCCTGTACGGTATCCTTCAATCTGTTTACACGGATAGCCAGCCTTTCCCAAGGTCTCTTCCACGCTGTCCACCATGGCTTGAACCTGATTCACATTAGAGCCATCTGCAATAATGAAATAATCAGCCATAACGGACACCTGTCGGATATCAATGATTTTGATATTCCCGCCTTTTTTGTCCTCCAAAGCTGCTTTCGCCAGCTTTACCATCTCCAATGATTGTTCCATGGTAATGGTTCCTCCTTTCCTTTCTCTATAATCAATAATTTCCCTTACCAGGCGAACTGCCTTATCTCCTCAGGGAATCATAATATTCAAAGGTTTCCCTGGTGGCAGGATCCACAAAACAGCCACGACGTTCCAGGTATGCCAGTGTTCCCTTTAAAATCTGATACAGTGCCTCATCCAGATCCTCAAACGCCAGCTTCCGCATCTGGGGCAAATTCTCAGCCTTGTCTCTCCGAACCTCAATGTAATCAGCAATATATAAGATCTTGTCCAAGGTCCCCATCTCCGGCTTTCCTGTGGTATGGCAGGCAATCGCGCTTAAGATCTCCGGCTCTGTCACATGGTAGCGGTCACAGGCCAGCCAGGCACCGTATTTGGCATGGAGAACCGCAGGGGCCATCTTTTCCTCCTCGGTGATTGCTATATTATGCTTTTCGCATCGCCGGATGATCTCTTCGTCCTCATAGCATTTTGCACAGTCATGCATCAGGCCTGCCAGTTCCGCCTTGTCCAAAGGATACTCATAGCGCATAGCCAGACAGACACAGGTATACGAAACACTTAGCGAATGTTCATATCGGGATTTGTTTAGTTTGCGTTTCAATTTCTCACGCAATTCCAGTATTTCTGGCTTCATGGGACACCTCCTGATATAAATGATGGCTTACAATATACTCTTCTACCCGTCTCGGAACAAATTCAGAGATAGATTCTCCCTGGCTTACCATCCGGCGCAACTCCTCAGAGGAGACGCGAAGCTCCCCGCAGTGCAGCTTCTTAATGTCACAGGAATATCTCTCTGTCAGATAATCAATCTGCTGATCTACTGTCCGATGTTCTCTGGGGTATTCCCGTTCGGCCGCCAAGATCCTTACAGAAGACAGAACCTGCTCCGGATGATACCAATTCTCAATCTCATACAGGGAATCCGCTCCGATGATAAAGGAAAACACATGCTCCGGATATGTTTCCCTCAAAAGTTTAAACGTCTGGGCTGTGTAGGTATTGCCTTCTCTGGAAGTCTCAAATTCTGACAGAAAAAACTGCTCCCTTCCTTCAATCGCCAAGCGCACCATGTCGCAGCGGGAATCTGCTGCTGTTATGACATGATTCTTTTTATGAGGCGGCTGCCCGGAGGGCATATACCAAATAGAATCAAGGCTATACTCTGTATATGCCTGAATTCCAAGGAGAAGATGCCCATTGTGGATAGGGTCAAAGGTTCCGCCTACGATTCCAATATTTGCCATGACAGAAATGCTCCTATTTAAAAATCAAATGCTGCACTGTCGGAAATTACCTTTCTGACTTTACGTTCTATGGCAGCTTGATCTTTCTTTTTTTCTCATCTTTGGCCTCTTTATATAAAACGATCTTCTTGCCAATGACCTGCACCACCTGAGAATGGGTGCGTTCTGCCAGCATCTGTGCCATATCACTACCGTCATCCAGACAGTTTTTTAACACACTGATCTTGATCAGTTCCCGCGCTTCCAACGCCTCTGATACGGCGGCAGTAAGCTCTGGGGTGACGCTGGATTTTCCGATCTGAATGACCGGATCCAGATTCATAGCAAGTCCTTTTAGATAGGCCCGCTGTTTTGTAGTCATAGTTCTCCCTTTCTACTTGTAATAATCAAAGGCAAACCCGTACATCCGAACCGTGTCGCCCTCTTCGATGCCAGCCTTCTCCAAATCCTCCAGAATACCAGATGTCTTCAGGAAATTCTGGAAGAATAAAAATCCTTTCTCTGATTCCAGGTTGGTGTACCCCAGCATCTTCTCAACACGAGGGCCTTCCACCACATACTCTCCCTCCTGGTTTTTCTCAACCGTATATGGAAGATTGGCATCTGCATTGAGAAGGGATGTATCAAACTCTTTTTCGAAGATCACCGGAGTTTGATCAAGGGTCTGGAGAAGATGATACACGCTATACAAAAGCTCCTTGACTCCTTTTCCACTGACGGCGGAAATCGGATATACTTTGATTCCATCTGGCTCAAAGGCCTGGCGGATCCGTTCTACCGGATCGCTGTCCTCCCAATAAACCGCATCGATCTTGTTGGCAGCGATCACCTGGGGGCGCTTTAAAAGTTCCGGATCATAGGCTTTCAGCTCTCCGTTGATGGTACGGATATCCTCTACCGGATCCCGCCCTTCTGTGGAAGCAGCATCCACAATGTGGATCAACACCTTGGTCCGCTCAATGTGGCGAAGGAAATCGTGCCCCAGCCCGACTCCCTGGGAAGCTCCCTCAATCAGCCCCGGAATATCGGCCATGACAAATCCGGCTCCATCCTCCAGATCCACCACTCCCAGATGAGGATCCAAGGTAGTAAAGTGATAATTGGCAATCTTGGGACGGGCATTGCTGACCCTGGACAACAGTGTGGATTTCCCTACATTGGGAAATCCTACCAGGCCTACGTCGGCTATCACTTTAAGTTCCAACTGCACCCAAAGTTCCTGCCCCTCTTTCCCAGGCTGAGCATACTTGGGAGCCTGCATGGTAGGGGTGGCAAAATGCATATTGCCCCACCCGCCCTTTCCGCCTCGCAAAATCGTCTCTCTCCGATTTTCTCCAGACATGTCGGCGATGACTTTGCCAGTCTCAAAGTCCTTGATCACAGTTCCTTCCGGAACCTTGATGACCAGATCCTCTGCACTGGCGCCATGACACCGCTTCTTGCTGCCTGGGGCTCCGTTTTTCGCCACATATTTGTGAATCTGGCGGAAGTCTGTCAATGTATTAAGACCCTCGTCCACCTCAAAGATGATGTCCCCGCCTTTCCCGCCGTCTCCACCATCCGGTCCGCCACATGGAACATATAGTTCCCTGCGGAAGCTGACATGGCCGTCTCCGCCATTTCCAGACTTTATAAATATCTTTGCACGATCTGCAAACATGAAACACCGTATCCTTTCTAAAGATTCCTGCAACTGCTGGCATGATACCGGCTGTCCTATGAAACACCACAGACTGATACAGGAAAGGCTTCATACAAAATGTATGAAGCCATCCAAATTACTCATTCACTGTTTTGGGATATACAGAAACCTGCTTTTTGTCTCTGCCTTTTCTCTCAAATCTGACAACGCCATCTACCTTGGCAAACAACGTATCGTCTCCACCACGGCCTACATTGATACCTGGATGGATCTTGGTACCACGCTGTCTGTAGAGGACGTTGCCGGCCAGAACAAACTGTCCGTCCGCTCTCTTAGCGCCTAACCGCTTAGACTCGGAATCTCTGCCGTTCTTGGTAGAACCAACTCCCTTTTTATGAGCGAATAACTGAAGGTTCATCTGAAACATATCTTTCCACCTCCTTGAATCGGATTTTAATATATGGCTCTCCGTAGTCTTCCTCAATATTCTGCAATCCGAATACGAGAGAATTCATAAGAAGTTTTGACTCGGAACTGATCTCAGACAGAAAACGGAACATAAATCCGCCGCCTGCCTCCTCTTCCTTTGCCTCAAAGATATCATCTGTAAACTGCTCCACACTGTTGGCCATATTGAGAACCAGGGCAGAAACCGCTGCACAGACAAGCTCCTGTCCCTCCTGGTAATCATCAGCATCCCC
>JAETTS010000288.1 GCA_021769025.1 Enterocloster bolteae | reverse complement strand
TGGTGGCTGCTTCCCTTGCTTTGACAGGGTGCGGCATGGGAGGAACCGGTACAGCAAAGACTACGGAGGCGGAGACTGAGACTGTGGAGGAGACCACCAAAGAGACTACGACAGCGGCGGAGGAAGAGACCTTTTCTCCGGAGGAGATGGATCTGATCAAGTACAATTATTATGTGGATCTGAATAATGATATTATTGAGATCATGGATTCCATCGGCTATTATTTTGAAGTAGTAGGCTATGAGGAGGAATTTACTCTACTGCCGGATACTGGTCTTACCTATGGATACCGGGTTTATGGAAAGAACTCGGATATCATTGATGACTGTCTGTATCTTGCAGATATGGAGCCGTCTTACGGCAAGATGGATGATCTGATTAAAGAGATGGCGGAGCCTTTAAGGAATGTGATGGATACGTTCCTTGAGATTGGCAGAAGCTATGACTATGCAGATAACCAGTACCAGAAAGCCAAGGAGTATCATGCAATTATCTATGCAAGCGCCGATACGGTGATTGATCTTGGATACCAGTTTATTGGCGAGATTGCTCAGATGGGTGAGGCAAAGATGGCCGAGGAAGAGGAGAAGATGAAGGAGGAAGGAAGACTTATCATCTACAATGCCAGCCGGGGCATCTCCATTGGTAAGGAAATATTGAATGAGATTGACAGGCAGGGGATCACTGATGAGACCATTACAGATCTGGATCTTACAGAGATCAAGAATCTTCATGATGAACTGGTAGCAGTTGTGGCGGATCTGGATGCCGCAACAGCGGACAACGACCAGATGATCAAGGAATCTCTGTCAAACTCCAGACCATTTGACGGTCTTTATGACTCCTTAATCTCGGCTTTGGAGTGGATGATAAAACAGGTGGAGAGCGGACAGCCTCTTGACCTGAGCCATTCTGGCGCGCCTCTTGGGTCTATTGGACATTTCTCAGAGACCTTAAGTAAGTGTGTTGACCGTTATAACAGTGTGTTTGGGGGCTGATAAGGCGGCACCAGTCATATATGGGTGCTTACCCTCATAACCTATATGAGAATTTTAGGGTAAGAAGAAGTTGGATGTAAGAGGGATTTGAGCATAAAAAGAATTTTGGTGTGAGAGGGATTTGAGCATAAGCGGAATTTTGGTGTGAGAGGGATCTGAGCATAAGCGGAATTTTGGTGTGAGAGGGATTTAAGCATAAGCGGAATTCTGGTGTGAGAGGGCTCTGAATAGAAAGAGGGATTCCGGTGTAAGCGAGATTCTAGTGCAAATAGGATTCCATATAGACAAGATTTCGGACGTTTCTGACGGCCTGGAGGACAGGCAGTTGGAAACGTCCGATTTTCTTTTCAGATTCTGAAACATTTCTTCTGTTTCCTCCGTCTAATAAGTAGAATGAAGCAAAGGAGATGAACCAGGAATGGATGAGTTGGTAAAATTAGCCCAGAAAGGGGATGGGGACGCATTTACCAGACTGATGCAGCTGCAGATGCAAAATATGTATAAGACAGCAAGGGCTATAGTAAGAAATGATGAGGATGCAGCGGATGCTATATCAGATACGATCCTGACATGCTGGGAGAAGATGGGACAACTTAGAAAACCGCAGATCTTCAAGACATGGATGACTCGGATTCTGATCAATAAATGCAACGATATCTTAAGGCGGACCAGAAAAGATTGTATGACAGAAAAGGGGGAGGAGGCAGCCGAATGTCTGGAACAGTATGAGAACATCGAATGGCTGGAAACATTAAAATGCCTGGATGAAGCCTACCGGCTGGTAATGGTTCTTTACTATGTGGATGGGTTTAATACAACTGAGATCAGCAATATATTAAAGATTCCGCCTGCCACCGTGCGGACACGCCTGGCCAGAGGAAGAGAAAAGATTGCAGAAATCTATGACAGGAAACCGGAAAGGAGTGCCAGAGGATGAGAGAATATGAGATGGAACCATTGCAGAAGGACATTGTGATCCCGGGTATTGTAAAGAAAAAGACGGATCTTGTGTTGGAACAGATTCGAGCTGAAAGCCGTGGGAAAGACAGACATCTGTCCGGTAGAACGATAAGGACAGAAGGTAGAAAATTCTGGACAGCCGTGGCGGTAGCTGCTGCAGCTATGGGGGCAGTCACGGCTTGTACGGCGGCCTGTCTTCACTGGAGCAGAGGTTTGGAGGAGGAACTTCACGTTACGCAGGGGCAAAAGAAATATCTGGAGGATAAAAAAATTGCGGCTCCGGCCCAGACTGGATCTGGAATGACTTCAGCAGGTGTGACTGTGACTCCGGTTCAGAGTATTGTGGACAGTCATTTTGCCTTCCTGTCATTCCAGGTGGAGGGATATGACCTTCAGGAGGGGAAGGAGCCTTTATTTGAGGATATAGAAATTACCGTGAATGGCAGGGATGACATCTCCTGGTCTGCCAGTTTCTTTGATGGAACCACTACTGATGACAGAGAGAGAAGAATCAGCAGAGACGGTACTCCTATTGAGGAACTTCCGGACGGCAGTTCTTGGGAACAGTATATGGCGGAGGACAATACCATGGAGTTGGATATTCTGATGATGTGTCACGAGGCGGGTGTGTTTATCAACGCTCCGGTCCATGTGAAATTCTCCAATCTGGGAACGGTGCATAAGGCTGAATTTTTCCCGGATTTGGAGGGGGTGTGGGAACTGGATGTGAATCTGGCAGGTTCAGATCAGGTGAGGCACGTGAAAGCAGGGAAGGAAATCGGGGACAGTAAAGTGATCGTAAGCGTTGCAGAGATTTCCCCTATCTCTCTGCAGGTGACATATGAGATTGAGGCGCAGCCGGAGAAGATCGAAGGCGTGGGAGAAGATAGTCTGCCAGTTTCTACAGGGAAATATAAGGAGCCACCGATTCTTACAGGAGTACGGCTAAAAGATGGAACACTGCTTATAGGCATCTGCAACGGAGGAATGGCTACGTGGGACGATATGGAAAAGGGGATTTACAGAGAAAACTTTGCTACCAGTAAGGTTATCGATATAGAGCAGGTAGACGGACTGCTGTATTTGAAATCGGATTTGGAAGGGGAAACCGTGATTGATGAAGAGCATCTGTATATTGTTCCGGTAGAATAGGTTTGGCATGGATGGTGACAGGATACGAGGTTATCTTTCCCAATCTGAATATCTTCTATGTCTTGCCTGCAGGAACATGAAACCATTATAGATGGGATCTGATGGGGAACTAGAGATGTGCTATGGTTCTGTCTAAAAGGGAAACAGGAAATCTTGCCCTGAGGATAAGCAACGGGAACGATTAGTGAATTGCATATAGGTAAATAAATTGCATATAAGTAAATGAATTGCAAAAAAGTAAATGAATGTAATAAGTGCATGTAATAAATTGCTATATAGTAATTTGTTGGATGAATTTGAACAATGGAAAAGTTGGTGGGATTATCCAGATATCCGTATTTTGATGTTGCTGCAGGGACGTAAACTACCACTCTTACTCTTGAAGCACATGATCAGCAATACGATCGATTAATAACGGAAAGGTGTAACGGAAAGGGACATTCTGGCTTGATTTATTTGTTGTCGTGTGATACAATATTTTCGACATATAACGGAAATGGAGGCGTTTTTGTGGCAAGGCCAAGAAGATGCAGGAGAGTTTGCCTGGAGCCGGCATATGATAGCTTTATTCCCAGTGGAATTATTTGCGGTAAAGAGGTTATCCTGACAGTGGATGAGTATGAGGCAATACGTCTGATGGATCTGGAAGGGTTTACTCACGAGCAATGTGCCAGTCAGATGGATATTTCCAGAACGACTGTGACAGAGATCTATGAGGCGGCAAGGAGGAAGATTGCAGACAGCATTGTACATGGCCGGCCTCTTACGATTGCAGGAGGAAGCTACCGGATCTGTGACGGGCAAATTAACCGGGATTGCAAAAAAACTTGCAGATGGGGGAAACATGCAGCTACAGACGGGAATGCTTACAGAAACTCCCATTTATTGATAGCAGATATGATTCACATGAAAGGAGAAAATGAGATGAGAATTGCAGTTACTTACGAAAACGGACAGATCTTTCAGCATTTTGGACACACAGAACAGTTTAAAATCTATGATATTGCAGATGGACAGATCACAAGAGAACAGGTGATGGATACCAATGGCAGTGGGCATGGGGCGTTGGCCGGATTTTTGGCAGAACTTAAGGTGGATGCTCTGATCTGCGGCGG
>JAETTS010000287.1 GCA_021769025.1 Enterocloster bolteae | reverse complement strand
ATGAACGCGGTGATGCAGTATTATTCTGGCGATGAAGAAGGTTTTGTGGAGCTTCTGGATCTCTACTGTATCGACGGTAAACGCAAGACAGAGCTTCTTTATGAGGTTGTGGAATCGGATATTCTGCGCTATCAGATTGAGGTACATGGGCTTAAAAGTGCTTCTGCCAATATCGGAGCTATGAAGGTGTCCTCCATGGCCCGTGCACAGGAGAATGCTGCTGTACAGGGGGACAGGGAATTTATCGCAGAAAAATTTCCGCTTTTGATGGGGGAATATGAGAATCTGCTGGCTAATATCGGACAGTTTCTGGAATGGCGCAGACAGGAGAATGGGGGAAAGGAAAAGCTTCCCTGCCTGACTTTACAGGAGATTAGGGGAGAGACGGCTGTTGCTCTGGAGGAACTGAAACATTTCCGTTCTCAGAAGTGTGGGGAAAGAGTGGATGAAATGCTGAAGCATCAACTTCCTGAGTACGCTGAAAAGAGGCTTTTGGAGATACGGGAACAGCTGAGATTATATGAAGATGACAGGGCGGAGGAGCTGCTGGATCAGCTGCTGGTGCTGTTAGAAAAGGAGGAACAAGGTAAATGAGTCAAATGGAAGAAATTTTTAAAAAGCGGATATTGGCTGTGGATGACGATGTAATTGTCCTGACGCGGATTTCTACTATTCTGCGAAACGATTATGATCTGGTGACGGTCAATTCAGGGATGCGGGCTTTAAGGTACCTGGAGCAGGAGCAGCCGGATCTGATTCTTTTGGATATTCGGATGGCGCAGCAGGATGGCATCGAGACGCTGCGGAAGATACGTAATATGGAGGAATGTAAGGACATACCGGTGATTATGCTTACTGGTGTGGAGAATAAGGATATTGTTGTGGAAAGTGCCAAGCTGGGAATCTGTGATTATCTGCTGAAACCTTTTTCTACGACAGAGCTGCTTAAAAGGGTTCGCCGGGTCTTTGAGCAGGAGGAAAATGTGAATGAGGGATCATGAGGCCTGGCAGGCGGCGGGGGAGGCCTGCGCTGATTCAGATTAAATTAGTAGGAGGATTATGATATGAATACTGCTATGTCGAAGGAGAAGCTTGAGAAGATATTGGATCAGGCGGTTCAGGATGTGACGGAGCGTACTGCAGGGGTTCGCCTTCATCAGGGCACGCAGTCACCTGGGGAGGATCTTTGTACGGTTCAGATTACCTTTGATAAAGGGTTCCGCACCAGCCTTACTCTCTGTGCCGATACGGGGCTTTTAAAACGTATGGCAAGCAATTCTTTTCACGAGGAATCGGTTAGTCCTGAGGATCTGGAGGAGTTCAGCAAGGAGTATTTTAATGTACTCTGCGGCAGGATAGCTGTGGCTATGTTTCAGGCTACACAGGTTCCGGCCCATTTTGCACCTCCTGTTTTTTACCGTGGACGCTATGAGCCTGAAGACCGTGAGATACAGTTTATGATTACCTATTCGGATGAACACTGCCAGGGTGCGCAGTTGATTCACCATGTGCCTCTCTGTGGTGAGGATGAGAACGTTTCAGATGAAGTCTGAGAGAAGGGAGTATAGGAAATGAGTAAACGAGTTATGGTGGTAGATGATTCCCGGCTGGTACGGGTTCAACTGGGTGATGTTTTGGAGGGTACGGAATATGAAATCGCCGCATACTGCCGTAGTGGTGAGGATGCCATCGCCCAGTATGATGAAGTAAAGCCGGATCTGGTGACCATGGATATTATCATGACAGGGATGGATGGGCTGGATGCTTCTGAGGTTATTCTGAAACAGCATCCGGATGCCAGAATCGTGATGGTTTCATCCCTTGCATATGAGGATACTTATGAGAGAGCCAAGGCCATCGGTGTAAAGGGCTTTGTGGATAAGCCTTTTCATAAGGAGCAGCTGCTGAAGATATTTGAGCAGGCATTGGGTTAAGGCAGCTGCTTTTGGCGGGACAGAGGATTCCAGACCCCTTTTACATAACAGAAGAGGAAAATTGCAAAAAGGAACAGATTGTGTGCAATCATACAGGCCCAGGCAGAGATAAGGCTTAGACCTAACAGCTGGGTACAGAGAAAGGTTCCCACGATTCGGATTCCCCACATGCCGGCAATGTTGAACACAAAGGGCTCTTTCGTCTTTCCTACTCCCTGCATCATGCCTTCGATGATGATGGAAAATCCGTAGAAGGGCTCTGAAACTGCCACCATGCGAAGGACTGTGCTTCCCAGAGCGATTACCTCTTCACTGGTTGAAAAGATTCCCATAAGCCCAGGGGCCAGCAGAAACAGCGTTCCGCCGGACAGGATCATCAGGCAGATTTCGATGGGAATGAACATGGCGGCCAGTTCTTCCATCCGCTTTTTATCGTTTGCCCCGTATGCATTGCCGGCTAAAGTGGCGGCTGCGGTCTGCATTCCGTATCCGGGGATGTAAAAGGCGGATTCTACGGTGTTGGCAATGGTGTGGGCAGCAGTGGAAACCTCGCCTAAGGAGTTTATCATGGAGGCAAAGGCCACGTATCCTAAAGATGTGCCGAATCTCTGAAGCATATTGGGGAAGGCGACCCGCAGACAGGGTCGCAGAATCTTAGGGTCTGGCCGCAGCTTCTGTCCTTTGGGGGAAACTCTGGGATGTCTCCAGAGAATGATGGTGATACAGATACCGCCAAAGGTAAAGGCAATGGCGCTGGCAATGGCCGCGCCGATGACACCCATCCCGCCGCCGGGCATGGTGAAGCTGAATGAAAAAAGGCTCATGGTGCGTGTGGGATAGATAAGAAGATAGTTTAATACCACGTTAATCAGGTTGACAATTACACCGATTTTCATGGGAGTTTTTGTGTCTCCTGCCGCTCTTAAAACTGTACCGAAAATAATGCTGGCCGTTCTTGGAAGCATGGGGATATATAAGATAAAGAAATAACGGGCAGCCAGGGAGCGGATGCTTTTATCTACCTGCATCCAGACTGGGACATAGCTGCTGATGGACAGGGTAAGAACGGTAAAAAAGATACCGGCTGTCACAACTGCTAGAACTGCCTGGGAGACGGATTTTTTTGCTGCTTCTTCATCGTCTGCGCCGCAGGCCCTGGCGATGAAGGATAAAAAACCTACGCCCAAGGCTGAGATGCTGCTTCCTATCAGCCAGTTTACTGTGCTGGTTGCTCCTACTGCCGCTGTGGCCTGGGTTCCCAGGGAACCTACCATGGCGGTATCTATGTATTGAACTGCAGTCTGCATCAGCTGCTCCAGCATGGTAGGCCATGCCAGAGTCATAATTACGGTAATCATTTCCATGTTCAGTTTCCTGGCTTTTTTTTCTGTTGTCTGCGTCATTGATTATACTCCAAAAAATTATAGGTTAATACGGAATTATTATATACCTTGCTGCCATAAAGTCAAGATTGCCGTTTTACTAATCCAATTTGTAAGCTGCATGAGTGTCTTGCCTGCACCAGAATCTTGGGGATTGAGTTTTGAAATTTTTTATATTTTTTTGCTATGAATATTGTCCATAATTGGATATAATGGATGGTACATCGGAAGCGGGTGGCGGGCAGCTCTTTGCTTTGGCAGGGTACACACCTTTGAAACAGTCTTAAGGTTTTAGGATTGTTTCACAGGTGTGTAAACACCAGAGAAAGGAGTGACAGGTCTTTATGAGGATTTTGGACATCGTTAGCCGTGTTGTGGGCATCTTTGGAGGCATTGTAGGTATCCTGACAGGTGTATTTACATTTGTTGAGAAGTGTAAGCCTTACATAGCACGGCGCAAGGGAAAGACAGAAAAAGACCCATCAGCCAGCTTCCCCGCATCTGATGGGCCCAAAGACGATTGCGCAAGTAATCGTTAAGTAAGCATATGGCGGCGGCAATATCGCCGCCTTTTTTGTTACAGATTTATCATAACATTTTAGAGGAGCGGAGTCAATGGAAAATTTGTTGGGAGTATGTTTATGAAGTATGTTTAAAAACGGGTGGATCTATGGTATTATTTTTTTTAACACGGGTGTTTGGAGGAGGATGGGAAGGAGGTTGTGCGTATGTTGGAAATTAGGGATGGAAGGTTGGTATTTCATTATGATGCGGAGGAGGTCTGGATTGAGCCGTGGGGGCCTGATGGCCTGAGGGTCCGGGGGACGAAGGAGCGGAGAATGGCGCAGGAGGATTGGGCCTTGTATGCCAGGGAGGATACGGATTGTGAGATTTGTTTTACGGAGCAGGGGGCCAG
>JAETTS010000286.1 GCA_021769025.1 Enterocloster bolteae | reverse complement strand
CCAGTTTTTGCATCCGTACCCATAAATAAAGCCTCCTAGCTCAAAGAGTAATGAGAAACACATAACCGTCCGAAGGAATCTCGGAAAGCCCTCGGACGGTTATCCCCAAATGTCATAACTTCTCAGTTTCTATGCGGTTATGAATCAACATCCATCCTAATCCCATCCAATCGATGGCCCTGAGGTTCCCTTCCAGACAGGACACCGCATGATAGAACTTTACTGAGCGAGTACCTCAGAAACTCTGTCTTTAAACTGCTGAATTCCTTCTTCCACGGTAACGCTCTTTGTCATAATAGCACTATGCTGCTCTGTACAGATGGTGTCTGCCTCTTTACCCTTCGGATTCAGAGAAGTCTCAAGCAAGTTCTTCTCACAGGAAAGATACTTGGACAGGCCTTCTGGTGCGTTAACGTATGTCTGTGGCAGTGCATCAAAGATTTCCTTGATTGCATCAGAGCTGAATCCTGGGATAATGCCACAGGAAGCCAGGGTCTTTGCACCTTCCTCGCCGCATACAAAGGTAATGAACTGCCATGCCTCTGCCGGATGCTTTGCATAAGCACCGATGGAAACAGGTGTCACGCCGCCAATACTATTCTCATTGCCAACTCCCTCGTTGCTTGGAAGTGAACATACGCCCCACTTAAATCCGTTCTCGCCTTCTGCGTTCTCACACAGCATGTTGATGAACCAGGTACCAATCTGCAGCATAGCTGCCTGCTGATTGTAGAATACACCGCTGTAATGGATATTGGAGGACTTCAATGCGCCGTAGTCCTGGATAACACCTTCATCCTGCATTGCCAGGAATTCGTTGTAGTAAGGAATCAGGTTGTCATAAGACTCAACATCAAACAGATCGAATTTTTCTTCTCTGTCAGCATAAATATAGATATTGCCAGCCCATGTATGTGCATGTGCACCATAAACCTTATCATTGCCTTCGCCACTGGTCATCTTGGTTGCCAACTCATGATATTCCTGAATCGTCATGCCATCTTCCGGATAAGCAACCCCTGCAGCATCGAACAGGTCCTTGTTGTAGAAAATCAGGTTGTTGTCATAACGGAATGGAAGGGCATAGGTATTGCCGTCCATAGCCAGGGCTTCTACCAATCCGGAATAGTTAGCTGGATCAAAACTGCTATCGCTTGCAATCAGGTCATCTAATGCATAGATATGTCCCTGGTTGATCAGTGCAGATAAAGCCGGGGTACCCTTTGTGAACACAACATCAAAATCCTGCTTGCCGCTCAACTGGGTAACGATAACATTGTCATACTCATCTGCCGTAAACTCTACAACCTCAACCTTTACATTGGGATACTTCTCTTCGAATGCTGCGATCATCGTCTTATAATACTCTGTATTGGAGTAATCCCATAAAGCCACCTTGATAGTTACATCCTCGCCGGTTGCTTCTTTTACTTCTGCCTGCACGGCTGCTGCTGTTGTGGTCTCGGCCGCTGCTGCTGTTGTGGAATCTCCACCACCATTGCTGCTGCCACCATCACTGCTTTTGCCGCCACATCCTGCCAGCGTGCCAACTACCATGGCAGCTGCCAAAATTCCTGCTGCTAATCTTCTTTTTTTCATTTTACATTTCCTCTCTTTCCTGCATTTTTATATTAAATTAAATTTAATATCACCAGATAAACAACTCATGGCCTGACAGCTTCATCAGAGCCTCGATAAAATAGTAATCGCCATAGATAATGGAGAATTCATGTTCCTTGTCATGGTAAGCCGCTGTACATTTCTCCAACAGGTTATCTGTGTCTGGCTCCCATCTGCACCGCTCTCTATCCAATGCCTTTAACATCTTCAAAGCCGCGTTCTGATAGAGTTGGCTGTCTCTGCCATCCACATACTTCGACAATTCCAGAAGCCCACAAGCTGCGATAGCCGCCGCTGTGGAATCCTCCCATGTACAGTCAGCTGGCTGCCTGAAATCAACTGGGATCAATCCATTCTCAGGCGTGTTGGCCATAAAGTAATGGGCAATCCGTCTGGCTGTATTCAGATATTTTTCGTCCTTTGTATGGATATAGCTAAGAGTAAATCCATACAGCCCCCAACTTTGCCCTCTTGTCCAGGAAGACCCGACACCGTACCCCTGCCCTCCGTAGCTTCTTACCATCTCACCGGTCTCAAAGTTAAACTCCACAATATGGTTCACAGAACCGTCGTCCCTCACAAAGCATCTCTGAGCCGTATCCGCATGAGCCACAGCGATCTGACGGAATCTGGGATCGCCAGTCACCTCACTTGCCCAATACAACAGCGGAAGATTCATCATACAGTCGATGATTGCCCATCCTCTGTGATCGTCCTCATTCCAGTCATTCCAGGCCCGAATAAACCGTCCGGCCAGATTAAACCGTCCAGCCAGGTTATTGGCTGCAAGAATGCCTCGGTTATACGATGCTTTATCCTTTGTAACCCGGTAATCTGCTACGGCGGTGGGAAGCCACTTAAATCCATTGTCATGATCCAACCCCTGGGCGCTCATCAAAACTGCATCCAGCTTCTCCTCAACGTTCCTTGCCGTCTCTCTGTAAAGCGCCTCTCCTGTAAGGGAATACAGCTGCCACATGATACCGCCCCAGAAACCGTTGGTCCACCAGCTGATCTTGTTATCGCCGGACCAATCATCGAAGACACCGTCTCTGGTGGTATATGGAATCTTGTCACGGTTCCTCTGGGTTACCCCATACATTTTGGCCTTTATTTTATCGGTTGTCTCCAGAACCCAGGCTTTATCCTGCTCTGTCAAATGCATCCTTGCCTCACCCTCCTCATGTTTACCGGATACTCACGGTTACTGTCTCTCCTTTATATTGAGCCGTCACTTTCCCCTGCCTGATCTCTACCTCAGGCTTTTCCGCCAGCAGGCTTTTCCAATCTTTATGAAAATCGCCTGCCACGCTGGTGACTATCAGATGATCACCTGGCTCTAACTCCGCCTTCACCATAGGAATCACCGTCAGATTATAAAATAAGTTGGTGTTGGCAAAAGGAATCTCCAGCTCCGCTTTCTCCCCTGTCTCGCTGACAATACCGCTGCTCCCCCATGGGAACCCTGCAAAAACACTGGTCTCCGTCCTGTGAACATCCTTTTCCTCAAAACGGCCTGTGGCTTTCCCCGGCATCACCTGAAAGCATGCTTCCTGGGGAAGGGCAAAACCACCATCCGCAATCTCTATGGCCTCTGTGTTCTTAATCTGATGAATCCTTACATGCCACGGAGAGAAGGGCACCACAGTGCTTGTCACCTCTACCCCGTTCATAGGGCGGTATACAGTAGTAAGGCTTCTCTCATCTGCATGAAAATCTGTCATGCCATAACGCATACAGTAACGGTTTTCTCCCTTGCGGGAGAATGCCAGGGTATTGTCAAATGCTCCGCTTTCCAGAGAATCCCCCTTGGAAATACTGAAGCCAAATTGGTTGGAGTATACAAACTTTTCATACTTGGCAGGGCTCTGCCCATGATCCCCATTACAATGCTGTCCGGTGACGTAAGCCATAAGATGATTGTTCTCATCATGAGTGATCAGCATATGGGGATGTTTCAAATACTTCCTAGGCTCATAGGGATAATCCTTGGGCTCTGCCGTCCAGAATGGATGGTCATCATTCAGCCCCAACATCACAAAAGCCTTGTTGCTCCAGTATGGAGAACCACAGCTATTATAATTCTCGCTCATGGCGATATTGGGGTAGCCATATCCTATGGTTAACGCTCCTCCATTGTCAAAAATTGGCCTTCTCATCCATGATTCCAGATTCCGAAGCACCAGATTCTTAAGAACTCCATAATCCAGATCAAGCCCCGCATAGGCCATCCCCACAAAAGGCCCACAGTGTGCATACCGATAAGTAAGGCTTCTTCCAAAGGGAAGCTCTACGCCATCATTGGCAAACCAATATACAAAATCATGGAAAAACTGAGCACTCCGGTCTCTGAACACCTGACACCGTTCCGGTTCATAATCCTCCATCAATTTACTGTAAACCAATCCATAAAAATGAATTGCAAACGCTACATAATAATCTACCTGCCCCAGGCTTCCGTCACAATACCAGCCGTCCCCTATGTAACACTGCTCCACAATGTCAAAGTCTTCCTCTGTCTTTTCCTTGGACCAGGGCAGTCCTAAAAGCCGAAATGCCACATTGGTCAGAATCCGGAAATAACGCCAGTTGCTCTTAGGCATATCATAATGATTGATCTGAT
>JAETTS010000285.1 GCA_021769025.1 Enterocloster bolteae | reverse complement strand
TTCACCTCACGTTTAGTATTTCTATTTTTACTTTTTTCTAAACTTGAGGTTATGGGGTTGACCTAAAGGTTTCGCCTTAAGGCGAGGGTTTTAACCCCATTATACAGACAATAAAAACTATATTAAAGAAAGGATGAATGAATTTTGAACAGTAACCAGAAAAAATTACAGCAGATGATCAAGGATCAGACTCTCACCCTGACGGATGAAGAACTGTTCCTGTCCTCTGCCTACCAGAAATACCTGTCCTCTATGGCGAAAGCGGCTACCGGCCGCTACCGCCAGGGACTGCAGACGCTGATGGAGTGGGATACTTCTGATGGCGCCGGTCTTGCTTACACGGATAATTATAAGATCCATATCAATGCCGGCAACTCCATTACCCAGAGTTTCCCGTCCAGGATGCTGCGCTCCGAAAGCCTCGTGGGGATGAACGGACATGAAACAGCACATCTGCTGTTTACAGACTTCACAACCCTTGGGTTGTATCTGCGCAGCATGGAGAACGGCTCCTTCTATCCGGAAGAACCGTCTTTTGACGACCAATACCAGGAAAGCTGTGAGGAAATGCTGGAAGCCATGTATGAAAAGGACAAGGCGGTATGCCTGACGCTTTCTGAGTGCGCCTCCCATATCAGCAACATTTTAGAGGATATTTACATCGAGGCCCGCATGTGTGACGCCTATCCCGGTATTTTTAAACAGGGGATTGAGCTGAACAGTCTGCGGATGAATGAGCTGATGCCGTCCCTTCAGAGCCAGATTGATAAGGAGTACTCGGATTTTTCCATTGTGGCAAACCTTCTTCTGCAATACTGCAGGGCAGGTACAGTTAATAACCTGAATGGTTATACCGGTCCCTATCTGGATTATCTGGAAGACTGCGTACCATATGTAGAAGAATCTATCTACTCGGATGATGTGAAAGACCGGCTCCATGCCTCCAACCATATCCTGGGGATTCTCTGGGAGTATATCAAACCAATGGTGGAGGACACCAGAGAGAAGCTAAAAGCTGCTTCGGAAGAGGATGTGAAAAAACTGCTAAGCGAAATTCTGGGCGACCAGATCCAGGGCGGCACTCATCTGCCTTCCGGGAAAGGCGGGGCTTTGCCGAAGCAGGCGGAAGCCGGGAAGCAGATACAAAGCTCCGGTTCCCTGCCTCAGTTTTCTCCACAGGCGCGCCAAAATGCTATGTCTGGTGTACAGGATGTAGTGACTGAAGAGGGCGACCGGATCCAGCTTGCAAAAACTTCCACAATCTTAGAAGGAAACAATCCAGGCATTACTTATAACCACCAATACCTGGGTTCCGGTTATGAGAAATCAGCCAGCGACCTCTTCCGTATCCTGAACAGCGTAGCGACGGAAAAAGCAGAGGAACAATACCAGCAGGAAATGACGGAGGAACTGCAGAAAGCAGCCAATGATATCCATTACGGCAACGCCCATGCAGGAATCCATGTAACCGTAAACCGGATGTGCAGCGTACCGGATTATCTGATCAAAGATTATCAGTCCATTGCGCCGCCTCTTCTTCGGGCTTCCAAGAGACTGCAGAAAACCATCGCCCCACTCCTGAAGGAAGAAAGCGAGGGTGGGAAATTAAAGAACCTGCAGTTTGGGAAACGCCTGGATACGAGGGCACTGCACCATGAAGACGGTACATTTTTTACAAGGACAAGGCTTCCTTCGGAAGAACAGAAACTGGCGGTAGGTCTCCTGATTGATGAAAGCGGCTCCATGAGCAGCTCCGACCGGATCACTTACGCAAGGATGACAGCGATTGTACTCTATGATTTCTGCCAAAGCCTGCAGATCCCGGTCACCATCTACGGACATACCACGCCGGACTGTGAGGCCGGGGTAGCGTTATATTCCTATGCAGAATTTGATTCCATAGATACTTCCGACCGCTACCGGCTGATGGACATGAGCGCCAGAAACGGCAACCGGGACGGCGCTGCTTTACGCTATGTGGCAGAACATCTGAGCAAGCGTCCGGAAAACCAGAAGCTGCTCATCATCATTTCCGATGGACAGCCAGCGGATTACGGGTACATCGGCACGGAAGCGGAGGCAGACCTGCGCGGGATTAAGAAGGAATATTCAAAGAAGGGAATCATTCTCTTTGCGGCTGCTATCGGCTCAGACAAGGAGAACATTAAACGGATTTATCAGGATGGATTCCTGGATATCACCCGGCTTGAAGAACTGCCGAAGAACATGGCGCTTCTTGTAAAGCAGTATTTAAAATAATGACACGTTGAAATTCGTATTGTGCCGTATATTACCTGATTTAACGGTTCATACGGCATGATACGAAACAGCTTAATAAATATTTAGAAAGAAGGGACATTGATTCATGAATCAGAATTATCAAACGAGGATTTCCCCTCAGATCTGCAAAGTCCAGACCGACCGGAAACTGATTGCCGTCTATGACCAGTTGAAATGCGCTGCGCTGACACACTATGCACAGATCCATGCCAAAGGTGAATATAAGGAGAATGACCATAAGGCAAATTCCCTGATCAAGCTCACCATCCAGGACTATTCCAACGGCACCGGCGATAAGAATATAATCGCCCAGTTCAACCTGGCTCCCGAACAGATCCAGTTTATTTTAACCCGGATTACTGCAGGGTTCCAGGAATTTGAATGGTCCCAGAGCAAGATCTACGGCGCGCCTGATGCACAGGGGTATTCTACGGCACAGCAGTTTTCCATTTCGCGTCATACTAATGATTCCAGCGGACGGCCGATGAAGAGCCCGTGGCGGATCCAGATCGTAAACGGGAAAGGCGTGAAAGTCCAGAACCAGAAAGGCGGTTCCTATATGAAATCCGGAAGCTTTCTCTCGGAGAAAAATGCGTTTATCCAGCTGACGGATATGGACCTCTATACGCTCCTAAAGCGCACGGATTCCTATATCACCAACTGGGAAGCGTGTATGGCGCCGTCACTGATCGCAAACGGAAAGCAGGCGTATGAGAAACAACAGCAGGACTGGCAGTCACAGAATCAGGGGCAGGATCAAGGGTATGCTCAGAACGGGCAATATCAAGGGAAGGCCCAGGAATATTCCCAGAACAGTCAGTACCAAGATCAAACTCAGAATTATGCACAGAACGGACAGTACCAAAACCAGACTCCGTACTATATGCAAAATAATACACAGAATAACCAGTACCAAAATCAGGGGCAGGGAAACACCTATGCCGCTTAGATTTCAGGCACGATCATTTTTGGAAAAGGAAGCGGCCCTATGGCGGCTTCCTTTCCGTTAGAAAGAAGGTGAATCTATGAAATATTCCGATATCTGCACACTGGATGCACAAGGACGGATTGTAATCCCGACCAAGATGCGTAAGATTTTAAACCTTGTAAATCAGGACTCTCTGGAAGCGGAGCTTTCCGGCCAGGAGATTCATCTTAGGAAGTGCGGGGAACTGCCAATAAATACACACAGGCTTGCATCCCTCCTTACCATCCTGTACAACAGCAGCCGGCACACCGTTGCCCTCTGCTCCGATACGCATGTCATCCGTGCGGTAGGCAGTTTTCTCCCAGACAGAACACCAGTCTCGAAGGAACTCTCTGCCTGCATTCAAACGGAAAAAGAATATCTCCCGGACATGAATAGGTCAGTCTATCTCACCTCCCGTCCAGGAACACCAGTCGCTGCGCTTTTCCCTGTCCACGCCGAAAAGCCTCTGGCATTAGCAGTGCTTTCTGCAAAGCCGCTTACCGAGGTGGAAATCGGATGTGCAAGGTTAGTGGCAGCCACAATCGCACGTGAATTTGATTAGCAAAAAACAATCTCATTTATTAAAAAGAAAGGATAAAAATACCATGAAAAAAATACATCTATTAAACCCGGAACAACAAAAGTTTGCAGAACAGAACCATCAGATCGTAGACCGTTTTCTCTCCAGAAAAAGGCTGGATGCGGAGGAATTTTATGATGTCATCATCTTTGGCTATCTGTTAGCCGTACAGGAATATCTGGAGAAACCCAGATTAGCCGACTACGCCTTCAGCACCATTGCATGGCGGAACATGAATGACTGCCTCATCAATGAATATGCCTACTGGAGCCGCGGGAAGCGGGCGGCTGTTACTGGTCCCTTAGAGGAGGAATACCTGTCCATTGACACGCTTCTCCCCAACCGGATGCAGCGGGCGGCGGAAACTCTGGACAACCAGAAACTGCTGGTCAAGCTGCTTGCCTATATCACCC
>JAETTS010000284.1 GCA_021769025.1 Enterocloster bolteae | reverse complement strand
TCCAAAACAGATGCCTTCTTAAGCGTCGCCTGAACCTGAGGGCCGTATTTACCTACGATATTGAAATAGTATCTTCTGGCCTCATCATCCCACGGCTCCTCCACATCCAGGCTGCCGAATTTACCAAATGCATCAGCGCTGAACAATACCTTGGCATAACTGTCGTAAGTCATCATAACCTCTGGCCAGTGTACCATGGCAGCAGTCACAAAAGTCAGGATATGATTCCCCAGGTTTAATGTATCCCCCTCTTTCACTACAATGGTTTCTGCTGTTTCCACCGTGAAAAACTGGGGAAGCATCTGAAAGGTCTTTGCATTGCCAACCAGCTTTATACCTGGATACTTTTCTGTCACTGCCTGAATGCTGGATGCATGATCCGGCTCCAGATGAGAGATTACCAGATAATCCGGCGTTCTTCCTTCCAATGCCCTTTCCAGATTATCCAGATACTCCTTGGTCTTCCTTTTGTCCACTGTGTCCATAACCGCGATCTTCTCATCCCGGATTACATAGGAATTATAGGCAATGCCATTGGGAATTGTATATTGCCCTTCGAATAAATCCAGACTTTTGTCGTTTACGCCAATATAGTAAATGTCCTTCGAAACCATTTTAGAAAACACCTCCGTCAATTCTTGATTTTTATTGAAACCACTTGCTTGAATCAATGTCACGATGTTGGGGTCAAAAGGTCTTTTGACCCCTTTGATACCGGATTGGCCTGAAAGCAAACGTATCGGCACTAGTGTCTTGGCATTAATTCCTGAACTGTAATAGTTTACCACAATCTTTCCTAACAGAAAAGAGGATTTTTGTTTACGCTGCAAAAGAAATCCGTTATACTATAGATGGATATCTTTTTAGAAAGGAACAGCAAACTATGAACAAAAAAGAAGTATCTGAAATCCGCCGTCAATATGTTCCCGAGCGATGTACTATCTCCCGCATCTGTGGCTGTTATGTGGACGGCGAAAAAAATGTTAAGACCACGCTGAAAGAGGCCTTTTTATCCATCCCAGAAGAGGATGCCTTCAAATATTTTACCATCTTTAAGAAAACCTTATCCGGATCTATCGGAAGAAATCTGATCAACCTTGATTTTCCCCTTGAGGAAGAGAAGGAGGGGGGCTGTCAGGAATTCCTGTTGAAGCTAAGAGACAGCAAGTTAAAAGAGGATGAACTGATTGAAGCCTTCTACAACAAGATCATTGAGACCTTTGACTACGGAGAAAATTACTATATCATTCTGATCCATGCTGCATACGATGTTCCTGGGAAAGCCTCTGATGGGACAGAGATGTACGATGCATCAGATACCGTATTTGAGTACATACTCTGTAGTATCTGTCCGGTTCATCTGTCAAAACCTGGGTTAGGATACAACGAAGAAAAAAACTGCATTGAAAACCGTACCCAGGATTGGATCGTCGAGCAGCCGATGAAAGGATTTCTCTTCCCCTCCTTCAATGATCGCTTCACAGATATTCACAGTATGCTTTATTACACCAAAGATGCTGCCAAGCTTCAGGAGACATTCATTACCCAGATGTTCGGCTGTCAGCATATTCCTCTGGCTGCAGACACCCAGAGAGAGACGTTCAACTGTCTCATCGCCGATACCCTTGGCGATGAATGTGACTACAGCGTTGTGAAAAATATTCACGAAACTTTGAACGAAAAACTGGAAGAATTCAAAGATAATCCGGAGCCCCTGGAGTTGGGCAAGCAGGAAGTCCGCCGCCTGTTTGAAGAGAGCGGTGTATCCGATGAACAGATGGAGCATTTTGAACAGCATTACGATCAAACTGCCGGTGAGAAGACCTCCTTCCTGGCAACCAACATTGCCAGTACCAGGAATTTCAATATCGAAACTCCAGATGTGGTAGTAAAAGTAAATCCGGAATCAGCCAACCTGGTAGAAACCCGAATCATCGATGGCCGTCAGTGCCTTGTGATTGCAATCAATGAACATGTGGAGGTAAACGGAATCAGCATCACGGTCGCTGGTGATTAGTTTGGTGATTCTGCTCCCTCCAAGGGCAACCAAATAAGGAGTCCGACAAGCCGGACTCCTTACTGTTATTCTGATATTAATGCCGCAGGCCGGAATCGAACCGGCACGGGAGATTAGTCCCGCAGGATTTTAAGTCCTGTGCGTCTGCCAGTTCCGCCACTGCGGCATACGACAGGCACTCTTTATGAAACGATGTGTCTGGACATGGATGGAGATGGATTCGAACCATCGAAGCGTGTCGCAACAGATTTACAGTCTGCCCCCTTTGGCCACTCGGGAACCCATCCACAATGTTGCTAAAACTAAGGGTAAGTTTATCACAGCAACGCCGAAAAATCAAGAAGAAATTTGAGGGATTAGTTGATTAGCAAAACTCCGCTGATACCAGGAAGCCCAATCCGCAGCATCCCATTCTCCACAACATATTCTTCTGTCTCCACCGTATATCCTTCCCCACTGGTCAGCATCATTCGAACCATGGTCTCGCCGTCTGTCATGCCGATCTCCCATACCGGAATGCAAAGTTCCTGATAGAGATTGCTGTTATTCACTGCCACAACACATCTGTTTTCTCCGCTGAACCGTCCAAAAGCAATCACCTGAGTCCCCGCTAGAAGCTGTTTTAAAGAGCCTCTGCGCAATGCCATGTTCCCCTTGTGCAGCCGGATCATCTCTTTATGAAACTCGATCAGTTCCTTATCCTCGTTCCCCCAGGGATAGGTACGTCGATTGTCTGGATCCGTCCAGCCACAGACTCCCGCCTCGTCACCATAGTAGATTGTAGGCGCTCCTGGCCAAGTCATCTGAATCAGAACCGCTTCCCTAAACACACCTGGACAAATACCCTCACTGGCTGCCTCAGCCCCTGCCGTTCCAATTCTGCCAACCCTTCGGTTTGTCCGGGTCATAAACCGGGAATGATCATGGTTTGACAGTTCATTCATGGATGTCAGTACGGACTGTGTCTGCATATAGCTCATATGCTTAAACATGGACGCAAAAAAATGCTCTCCGTTTCCATACAACTCATCTATATATTCATCGCTGTGTTTTTCCATTCCTGTCAAAAACCAGGTAAGAGGTTCCATAAACGCATCATAATTCATAATCGTATCCCATTCGTCCCCCTCCAGCCACGGCCGGGGATCTCCGTAATGTTCTGCCAGAATCAGTGCATCGGGATTGGCCTCTTTTACAGTCCTGCGGAACTCTTTCCAAAACTGATGGTTATACTCACTGCTGTATCCCAGATCCGCAGCCACATCCAGACGCCATCCATCTACATTGTAAGGAGCAGAAACCCATTTACGGGCAATCCCCATAATATAACTCTGAAGTTTCCTGGAATCTTCATAATTTAACTTTGGCAAAGTCTCATGGCCCCACCATCCATCATAGCTTTTATTGCCCGGCCATCCGTTATCATCCCAGAATTTAAAGAAGGTATGATAAGGGCTATCTTTCGACGTGTAGGCTCCTTCTCTATAGTCTCCGCTACGCTCATAGATCTGCTCCCTGTCTAACCATTTGTTAAAAGACCCGCAGTGATTCAGCACGCCATCGATAATCACCCTCATCCCACGTCTGTGAATTTCTTTCATAAACGCCTCAAAAAAGCGGTCGCTGGCATCTAAATTTTCCTGTCCCGCAGAACGTACCATATACTTGGTGGCATTCTCATTGTCCGTAGCATTCTCCGCTACCAGATCCCCGCCATCCTTTACAATCTTCCCATAATGCGGATCAATATGATCATAATCTTGGGTATCATACTTATGATTAGAAGGAGAAACAAAGAGGGGATTAAAATAGATTACCTCAATTCCCAAATCCTGGATATAATCCAGTTTGTCCCAAACTCCCTGCAAGTCGCCTCCGTAGAAGTGGCCAACATCCACAGTAGACGGATTCTTCGACCAGTCCTCTTCCCGACACACCGGACGGCCAATATAGATATACTCCTGGCTTTCCACATCATTATCCAGATCACCATTGCAGAAACGGTCAACAAAAATCTGATACATTACCGCTCCCTTGGCCCAATCCGGTATATGAAATCCTGGAGTGATCCGAAAATGGAACGGCTCTTTTGCCTCGTCTACCGATCCCAGACGATTATAGAAACAGGAATCTTCTCCCTTCACAATTCGAAACCAATACTTGACAGGCCGTTCCCCTACAGTAATCCGGCATTGATAATAATCAAACAATCTATCCGAATATACTTTTTCCAT
>JAETTS010000283.1 GCA_021769025.1 Enterocloster bolteae | reverse complement strand
GCTTTTCGTGATAGTTTCTTTTTATTATACCCTTATTGCCGCTACAAGTCAAAGGGAAGACGTTTTCATGTAAAATTTTTCATTGGTTTTTCATTCGCCTCATGCAGACAAGAAAAAAGAGAATCCCATATACTGTGGTAATGGGCGTTGCAAGCCCCATTCCGATTAATGAAGCTTCCGGAATCTTCGACATCAAAATAGAAATGGGAATGCGGACCAGAAGCGCGGAGGTAACTCCCTGAAGCATCACAGGGATGCTCTTCCCGCTTCCATTAAAATATCCAATGGTACTGAACAGGATACAGGTAAGAATACAGTCTGCGGAGAAGCCTTTCAGATAATCGGCGCTCTGGGCGATGACCTGGGGATCCCGGGTAAATGCAGAAGACAAAAGCCCGCCGCCGAAGAATCCAGCCATAAAGATTACCACCCCGGCACTGCAGCCGGTGATCATGGCCGTACGAACTCCCTTCCAGGCCCTGGCTTTCTGTCCTGCGCCTATATTCTGTGCCACAAAGGCGGATACGCTCTGCATGACCGATGAGGGAACCAACATAATAAAAGATACGATCTTTGAAGCTACGCCGTATCCTGCCGACGGCATCAGTCCCATAGTATTTACAATAGAATTGACCACAAGAAAGGATATCTGTACCATAGCCTCCTGCAATGCAATAGGCACTCCGATATTCAGAATCCGCTTCAGTTCTTTTTCATAGATCCGGCACTGGGCAAGGGAAAAACAGATAGGAAGATTCTGCCTTCGGATAATAGCTGCCGACAGAACCACCGATACCAGCTGGGCGAATACAGTTGCCAGAGCAGCACCTGCCACATCCAGCCGGAATACACCGATCAGCAGAAGATCCCCTACGATATTGACCACACAGGCAATCCCCACAAACAGAAAAGGTAAATTGGCATTGCCCACGCCCCTGAGCACGCCACTGATCACATTGTACGCGATGATGATTACAATTCCTGCCGAGCAGATCCGGATATAGAGAATGGTCTTTTCCACCGACTGTTCCGGCACTTGCAAAAGAGTGACAATCTTCCCTGCAAACCCTTCCAAAAGAACCGTCAGCCCGATTCCTATGGCCGCAAACAAAAGGGTGGTGGTTCCAACCGTGTTGCCTGCCTCCTTTGGCTTCTTCTCCCCTATCTGCTGCCCGATGACAACAGTAGAGCCCATAGCCAGGCTGGTGATAATAAACGTCACCATCTGCATGAAAGAGCTTCCGGTGCCTACGGCGGAAATACTGGACGCATCTCCAAACTGTCCCACAACCATCAGATCTACAGCTCCGTACGCTGCCTGGAGGATCAAAGCTCCCAGTACTGGCACTGCGAACCGGATCAATGCCCCAAATACGGAGCCTTCTACAAATGAAATCTCTTTTTTGTTGGTTTTTCCCATGACATCCTCCTATCTACCTGGCATGGCATCCTGAAGCCTCTCAATCACCTGGATCGCTTCTTGAACCTGCCCATCCGTAATATCCTCTAAATTCTTTACCCAATCTCTGTGGAAATCCTCCACATACCTTTTTACATGAACCCTTCCCTTCTCTGTCAGCTTCAAAAGACTCACTCTCTTGTCTCCGATGTCTCCGCTTTTTACAAGCATCCCCATTCCCTCCAGTTCCTGGATCAGCTTGGTAATGCTGGGCATAGTAATATTCATCCTTGCACTCACGTCGCTTACCCTGCACTCTTCCTGTTCCCGGCATACCTGGTTGATCTGTTCCAGTACGTGGATGTGGCGCGGCTTCATTCCCTTGGGAAGCTCCGGCATGGTCTCAATAATATGCTTTGCCGTAAAGCAGGCATCCAGAAGATGCTTTAAACTGCTGGTATTCATCGATTCTCCCCTCCTTGATCTGAAAAATAGAATACAAGACCCTTATCTCAGTTTTATTTATTAATAATAATTACTAATAGTAATTATATAGCACTCTTCACTCTTTGTCAAGCCCAGATAGGCCTTTTTGGATTCCCCCTCTCCGGCGGCTTTATGGCTGTCTTAAAGCCAGCAGCTATTCTGCAATTCTGCGAAAACAATGTGCTTGTCCAGAGCCGGCCCAAGGGGGAATACAAAAACCTGGATCCTATCCGATTCTATCCAAATGCCTCCTCAAACGCCTCTTCCTGATACTGCCTGGTATACAGACGATAATACTCCCCCTTTTCTTTTATCAGTTCCCTGTGAGTTCCTCTCTCCACGATCTTTCCGTCCCGGATCACCAGGATCAGATCCGCCTGCCGGATGGTGGAAAGCCTGTGGGCAATCACAAATGAGGTTCTTCCCTTCATCAGGTGCCGGATGGCCTCCTGTATCTTCTTCTCCGTCACCGTATCAATGGAAGAAGTGGCTTCATCCAGCACAAAAATCCTCGGATCCGCCAGGATAGCCCTGGCAAACGAGAGAAGCTGCTTCTCCCCGGTGGAAAGCAAATCCCCTCCTTCTCCCACATCGCTGTCATATCCTCTGTCCATTCTGGCAATCACCTCATCCGCCGATACGCTTTTCACAGCCGCCTCAATCTGCTCCATGGTCGCTTCCGGATTGCCATACTTTAGATTCTCCAGCACGCTTCCGGAAAACAGGTGGGGAGTCTGAAGCACATACCCGATATTGCTGTGAAGCCACAGTTGAGAGCGCTTCCTGGCATCCACCCCGTCAATCAGGATCCTACCGGATGTTGGCTCAAAAAACCGGCACACCAGATTCACCAGGGTGGATTTTCCTGCGCCTGTCTCCCCAACAATGGCAATGTTGGTTCCCTGAGGTACATGAAGATTGAAATGCTCCAGCACATACTCCTCTCCGTCCGGATACCGAAAAGACACATCCTCAAAGACAATATCCCCATGGAGAGGCTCCCAGTTCTCCTGCTTAGGCTGAAACGAATCTCCGTACTTCTCCTCCACCTCTTTTGTATCCCTCACGTCCGACTGGGTTTCCATCAAGGTGGAAAAGCGCTCCACATTCACCTGCACTGTAATCAGGTCAGAGATAGACCGGACAATCCACTGCACCGGCTCCATCATCCCAAGAGCATAGGTCATAAACACCGAAAGCGTGACGATCTCCATAAGGCCTTCCATGGTAATCTTCCCTCCCTGCCAAAGCACCAAGGCCAGCGCCGTGGAAGAGGCAAAGGAAATCATGGAGGCAAACAGCCCATGATAGTGGGTTCCCCGCACAGACATTTCCTCCATCTCCCTGGAAGTCCCATTAAAATGATGCTCCATTTTCTCCTCGATCACCAATGTCTTGGTAGTCTTGGCACCGGTGATCCCTTCGTTGAAATTGGATGTTATGTGGGAGTTGATCTCCCGAACCTTCCGGTTAATCCTTACCAGCCTCTTCTGGAAAAACGCTGCCGCCGCTGTCAAAAGGGGCACAATCATCAACACCCAGACAGCCAGACGGATATTGACCTTAAGCATCACAAGGATAGCACCGATAATATAGGAAATGTACCACACCCCATTCATCAAACTCCACGACACCAGGGATGCGATCCGGTTGGTATCGCTCATCACCCTGGCATGAATATACCCTACGCTGTTCTGATTAAAATAGGAAAATGCCAGGGTCTGCAAATGGTTAAAGCTTTGGCGCTTCATGTCCCGCCCCACATACATCTCCACCTGGCAGGCCTGGTAAGCCGAGATCCCGTTGGCAAGCACCTGGAAAAGCAGAACCCCCACATAGGCCAGAATAAAACGGTCCATGGATGCCAGAGTCTGCCCTGCAATAAAATGGTCGATGGCATACTCCTGAAACAGTGGCATGACGATGTCCATCAACCCACCTAAAAATCCCAAGGTAATCATGGTGATGATGGTAATCCGGTAAGGCCTTAAATAGGGGAGCAGTTTGTTGATCCCAAAATATGGCAGCGCCTTCCACTCTGATTCCTTTTTATGCTCCATACTCCTCCACCTCCTCTGCCAAAGTCATCTGCATATCATAAACCTTTCGGTAAATTCCATGTCTCTCCATCAGTTCTTTGTGGGAGCCCATCTCCGCAACCGTTCCTTTATCCAACACCAGGATACAGTCCGCCTGCATCAGTGTGGTAACCCGGTGGGCGATCAGGATCACCGTCGCCTCCTCCAGCTTGCTTTTTAAGGCCTGGCGAATCTTTAAATCTGTCTCTGCATCCACGGCCGAAAGGGAATCATCAAACACCATGATGGGAGTCCTCTGCATCAACATGCGGGCAATGGCTGTCCTCTGCTTCTGCCCGCCGGACAGG